>DASXUF010000158.1 GCA_036504975.1 Candidatus Binatia bacterium
TCGCGCCTAGCGAAAAAGGGCAACCTGATCCCCGTCTACCAGGAGCTGCTCATGGACCTGGAGACCCCGCTGTCGTTTTTCCAGCGGCTGGAGCGCGACCGCTACTCCTTCCTTCTCGAAAGCGTCGAGGGCAGCGAGCGCTGGGCGCGTTATTCTTTTCTCGGCACGCGGCCGTATTTAGTCTTCAAGTCTCGCGGAAAGAGGATCGAGATCGTCGAAGAGGGAAAGAAAAGAAATCTCACCGCCGACGAACCGCTCAAAGTATTGGAGGGGCTCCTCAAAGAACATCGTCCGGCGGCCGTGGACGGAGTGCCGCCGTTTTTCGGCGGCGCGCTCGGCTACGTCGCCTACGACGCCGTGGAGCAATTCCACGGGATCATCAATAACAAAAATGACGCGCACGGACTCCCGGAGATCTTTTTCATTTTCGTTCAGACTCTGGTCGCGTTCGACAACTTGAAGCACACGATCAAAGTCATCGACAACGTGCGCCTCGACAGCCAAAAAAACCTCCGACAGTCTTATGACGCGGCGACCGCCCGAATCCGCCGGCTGGTTTCGTCGCTTAAGCCGAGGAAAACAGAGGCCAGAGACTTGAGCGTTCGCGGCAAGGAGAAAAAATACCGTTCCAACCTGACGCCGCAAGCGTTTAAAGCCGCAGTGCGCAAGGCCAAGGACTATATCGAGGCCGGCGACATCATCCAGGCGGTTCTTTGCCAGAGGTTGGAGACCCGAACCGAGGCGGACTCGTTCGAGATTTACCGGGCGCTTAGGCTCATCAATCCCTCTCCTTATATGTACTACCTCGAACTGGAGGGCTTGAGAGTGATCGGCTCCTCGCCCGAGACCATGGTGCGCCTCACAGGAGACACGATCGAGCTGCGTCCGATCGCTGGAACCCGCCGCCGGGGCGTTACCCCGGACGAGGAGCAGGCGCTCGAGGCGGACCTGCTTTCGGACCCGAAGGAAAGAGCGGAGCACATCATGCTCGTGGATCTGGGCCGCAACGACGTCGGCCGAGTCGCCCAAGTCGGCACGGTCGAGGTCAACGAGTTGATGGCGATCGAGCGCTACTCTCACGTCATTCACATCGTCTCGAACGTGCGCGGAAAATTGGCGCCGGGAAAGAGCGCCTTCGAGCTTTTCGTCTCGAGCTTCCCCGCCGGAACCGTCTCCGGCGCGCCGAAGATCCGGGCGATGCAGATCATCAGCGAGCTGGAGCCGGAGAAGCGCGGTCTCTACGCCGGGGCGATCGGCTATTTCAGCTTCAACGGCAATCTCGACACCTGCATCGTCATCCGCACGATCCTGATGCAGGGTAAGAAAGCCTTCATCCAGGCCGGCGCCGGAATCGTGGCGGACTCGGACCCGGAGAAGGAATATCAGGAGACGTTGAACAAGGCACGGGCCATGCTCAAAGCCATCGAGCTTGCGGAGCAGTGGAGGCGGGCTGGCCGCTGAACCCCCTCTCTGTCTCCCCCTTGCCAAGGGGGAGATAAAGAGGGGGTCGCCCCTTACCAAGCAGTGGGGGTGCCGAAGGAAGGAGGAGATTTAATGGTGCTGAGCCCAGCGAAAGACGAAAGAATTGTTTTGGGATAAGGAATGCCGACATGATTCTCTTGATCGACAATTACGACTCCTTCACTTACAACCTCTTCCATTATCTGGGAGAGCTTGGAGCCGACGTTAGAGTCTATCTGAACGACAAGATCACGCTGGAAGAGATCGACTCGCTCAAGCCGGAGAAGATCGTCATCTCGCCCGGGCCGTGCACGCCCAAAGAGGCGGGGATCTCCTGCGACGTGATCCGCCGCTTCGGCGCCAGGACTCCGATCCTCGGCGTCTGTCTCGGCCACCAGGCGATCGGCGCGGCCTTCGGCGGCGAGATCGTCCGCGCGCCATCGATCATGCACGGCAAGCTGTCCGAAGTCTTTCACGACTCGAAGACCATCTATCAGTCGCTCGATAACCCTTTTCCCGCCATGCGCTACCATTCGCTTGTGATCGATCCGAAAACCTGCCCGCCCGAACTCTCCGTCAGCGCGCAAACTTCCGACGGCGTCATCATGGGCGTGCGCCATCGTAGCCGCCCCATCGAAGGCGTGCAGTTTCATCCCGAATCGATCCTTACGGATCAAGGAAAAAAACTCTTGCAGAATTTCCTGACCACATACTGACTCTAAAAAATCCGGCGACGTTTTTTGTTATCGTCCCCTATTGCCAATTACAGATTTCATTGTAGAATCGACCCGATTCGAAAATCTCAGAGTCGGAGGTCTTCATGAAACGATTTTTTCTCTCGCTGGTTCCGGCTTGCCTCCTTCTAACGCTTCCGGCGCTCGGGCAGTCGCAAACGCCCAAGACGGGCGGCACTCTGGTCTTCGGCCTCGAAAGAGAACTCAGCACTTTCAATCCGTTCATCCGCGCCGGAGGCGTCGATCTCGACGTCCGGACGCTCGTCTACGAAGGCCTCCTGGATAGGGACACAAAGGGAAACATCATTCCGGGTCTCGCCGAGAGTTGGACCGTTTCGAAAGACGGCATCGTTTATACGTTCAAGCTCCGGCGCGGCGTGAAGTTCCACAACGGCAAGGAGCTTACGTCGGCAGACGTCAAATGGGTGGTCGATTACGCGATGAATCCCAAGAACGGCTCCGAGGGGCTCTCCTATCTGCGCGGGGTCAAAAGCGTCCGCGTGGTCGATCCGCTCACGATCGAGTTCGCGCTATCCGAGCCGAAGCCGGTCTTTCTGTCCTATCTCTCGCTGCTGCGGCCGTTCATGATCGTGCCCGGCGGCTCCGTCCCGGCGGGGAGCGAAAAAATCGACGCCTTTCCTCCCGGCACCGGCCCGTTCCTGTACAAGGAAGCGCGCGGCATGGGCCACGTCGTTCTCGCGCGCAATCCCAACTACTGGCAGAAAGGCCTGCCCTACCTCGACCAGGTTGTTTTTAGAACGTCGGAAGACCCGACCGTCCGGTTCACGAATCTCAGAGCCGGCGACCTCGACTTTATCGAACGGGCGCCGTACGTGTTCGTGCGCCAAGTGGAATCCGGCGCGGTGCCGAATATCAAAGCTACGGCCGCGCCCTACGCGGGGTTCCGCCGCCTGATCTTCAACGTCGCCGAACCGCCCTTCGACAATCTCAAGTTGCGCCAGGCGGTCGCTTTCGCGATCGACCGTAAAGAGTACTTGCAAGCGGCGTTTTGGGGCTACGGCACGCCGACGCAACAACGCTTCCCGGGAGATTCTCCGTGGCACGTCAAACTCCCCGAGCGTGAAAGGGACGTCGCCAAGGTAAAATCGTTGCTCAAAGAGGCCGGGGCGGGCGGCGGATTTGAAGTCGAATTACTGGGGCGGAGAGGCACCGAATCGGAGTATCAAATCTTACAGCGCCAGCTCGAAACCGGCGGGATAAAAGTAAAGGTTCTTCTGCTGGAAGGCGCCGCCTTTAGAGAGCGCCAGCGCAGAGGAACTTATCAGTTGGGCCTTTTTGGCGGCGACTATCCCGACGATCCGGCGGACACCTATCCGCCCGAATACGCCTGCGACGAAGAAGCGACCAAAGCTAAAAAGCGAACGAGAAACTGGCCCGGCTACTGCAATCCGGAGCTCGACCGCCTTCTCGCCCAGGCGGCAACAGGAGAACTTAAAAAACGCCAGGAGCTTTACGGCAAGGCGACCCGGATCCTATTCGACGAAGCGCCCGACCTATCGCTCGCCTACGTGCCGCGATTTTTCACTTATCACGAAAAGGTCAAAGGCTTCACCACCGACGCCGATGGACGATTCAGCGCCGGAACTTTCGGCGTTACGAAAACCTGGATCGACCGATGAGCACGGGGAGCATCGATCGATGACGCTCGTGCTCAACGGCGAAGAAGTCGTGCGGGCGCTCACGCTCGAAGATCATATCGACGCCATGGAAGAAGCGTTTACCGAGATGGGCAAAGGCGCGGCGGTGCCGGCTAACGCCCGGCGCCTCGGCCTCGGCACGGAAATCCCCACCGACTGGTTTCTCCAGAAAGAACATACTTGAAGCGAATGAAAGTCATCTTAGCTTATCTCCCGGAGGATTTACGTGGCCGATAAAAAATCCGAGACTTTTCGCGTCGCCGTTCTGGACGACTATGAAGGAATGGCCGATAAAGCGTCTGCTTACCAACAGCTCAAGCAGCGCGCCGAGGTAAAAATTTTAAGAGAGAGGCTGGAGACGGACACCGAGCTTGGGCGCGCCCTCGAAGACGCTCACGCCGTCCTGCTCGTGCGTGAGCGGACGCGCTTCGGCGAGAAGCAAATTTCTCTCGCGCCGTCCTTGAAGCTCATCGCTCAGACCGGAAAGACCACCGCGCACCTGGATGTCCCCGCCGCCACGAAGCGCGGCATCGCCATCGC
>DASXUF010000159.1 GCA_036504975.1 Candidatus Binatia bacterium
TCCGGATCTCCCGGCTTGCGCGAGATGCGGAACCACAGCACGTCCATCGGCGCGCCGAAGTCTTTCACCGGAAGGCCGGCTTTGTCGCGGATGATGGAATTCCGGCCGTCGGCGCCGACGACGAGATCGGCGCGGATGTCGGTCAACCCATCCGGCGTCGTCGCGCGCACGCCCGCCACCCGTCCCGATTCCTCGATGAGGTCGGTCACTTCGGTCTTCATCATCAAACGAAATCCCGGATAGAGAGACGCATGATCGGCGAGAAAGTCGAGGAAGTCCCACTGCGGAATCATGGCGATGAAGCGGCAACGAACCGGCAGGTGGCTGAAGTCCGCCACGGTGATGGTCTTATCGCCGACTTGCGCGTTCAGCTTCGGGACTTGCTGATGCGGCAGCTTGAGGAATTCGTCTAGCAGCCCCAGCTCGTGCATCACTTCGAGCGTCGAAGGATGAATCGTGTCGCCGCGGAAGTCGCGGAGGAAATCCGCGTGCTTTTCCAGGACGACGACGTCCACTCCCGCCCGCGCCAGCAAAAGGCCCAGCATCATGCCGGCGGGTCCGCCGCCGGCGATCAAGCAGCGAGCGGAAATGCTGTTGTTTGCCATGTCCCGAAGTCGCTAAGCCAAGAACTTTTCAGACCCAAGATGCCGATAATAATCAGGCCGATGCACGCGAGCCTGGGCAGGGACGCCGATTCGGAGAAGAAGACCGGTCGCCATCGGCGGTTTCTGCGGGTCCGACTCTAGTTTTTCCGAGCCAACGATGCAAACACCTTACGGCCGGAGGGGTCGCCCTCGCCGCCGCCGCCGTCGCGGCGGTTCCCCAAAGCCATAGCCATGGTCATAGCCATGTTGACATGCGCCATCACTTTTCGTATACAGAACTCGTAATGCTTTCCAACTCGAAACTCGTGAGAGGAACGTGGGCGGTCGCCGTGATCGCATGGGCGCTACTTTTCACCGGCACCTCTTTATCTCTCGATTCCGACTTCAATCTCGAGATTCCTCTTTCCCAGTCCGGCCATAGTTTCGTCGGCAAGATCAACAAGGATCCCCGGCAAAATCACGGCGGACTGCGGGAGATGGTGGCCGCCGCGACCTGGCTCCATTGGGCTCCTTCATTCCATCCGCACTCTCTCGAGCTTGCCGATCCTGAGCGCCCTCCCGCTTTACGCCTGCTCAGGTCCTCGGTCGTCCGCGCTCCGCCGTTCGCCTCCCTATAATTTTTGGCTCACGGCCCAAGCCTAACACTTTGATTTTCCCT
This sequence comes from Candidatus Binatia bacterium, assembly GCA_036504975.1. Taxonomy (NCBI): domain Bacteria; phylum Candidatus Binatota; class Binatia (SeqCode); species Binatia bacterium. Next base: position 1,264 of record DASXUF010000159.1, read on the forward strand.
ACGGCGGAGCCGCTGGGCGCTCATGGATCTTCATGAGAAGCATTCATGTCCGAGGAGGCGTTTTTATGAATTATGGAACGAGGCTGACTATAGAAGACAAGGTATCGTCTTTATTCCAACTGGACCCGGTCCTTCCCGCGGAGTACCAGGATACTTTTAGGAGGCGGACGTATTTAGAGCCTGAAAAAACCCTCATGCTCGCGGTTCTGGAGGACGCGATCACGTGCTTCCAAAAGTACGCGCGGGCGCGGCATAGCAAGACCAAGCATTTGTTCCGCGAGGCGGAGGAGTGGATTCTGGAGAAAGACAGCAAATACTTTTTCTCCTTCGAGCAGATCTGCGCGTCTTTGGGATTCGAACCCGGATACGTGCGCAACGGCTTGATAAAAGAAAAAGAGAAATTGACCGCGCCAACGCTCACACCGAAGCACCGGCCGACCGGCGAGAACGGAAAAAAAAGATCCAAGAGAGGAAAAGTCCGACTGGCCGCGTAGCCGCGCGCGAGGCTACTGCGCCACGATCGCTTCGCCCTTGTTGATGACGATCGCACGGATCTTCGCGGGAAGATCGAACGGCGCGTCGATATCGAATCCTCCGGGATTCTCAGCCGTGCGCGAGAAATAACTCACCATCTCCTGCACCAGCGGCTTGGGCAAGTTTACGCCGTGTATCTCCGCGGATTCGAGGTAAAACCGCCCCCGGCCGTCTTCGGCGCGGAGAATCCCGCGCGCCGTCACGGGAACTTTGCCGGAAAGATAAGCCAGAGGGTCCATCAGTCCCCCCTGTGATCTGCGATTGCGGTTGAACTCGTCGAGGTCCATCAGCACGCGTCCGGCGAGCGCGCCGTTTCCGACGATGGCGATCTCCGGGTTGGTGAGGCCCTTGGGGATTTTGTCCCGGACGTTGAAAGCGAGATAAGAATTGACCTCGCTCTCCGATACCGGAGTCTTCTTCGATTGGGCCGCGGGCGCCGCGCTGTTTTTTACGATTTCGTCGATCTTCCGCTGCAACCGGTCGCCGTCTTCCCTCGATAGCTGAACCGCGGCTGTGATGGAGCCGAACAGGCTCAAAAACGCCAACCCCAAGAGCATGCCGCCGGATTTTTTAAATTTCATCATAGAAACAGCATAGGGTCCGAACAGTGTCCCTTCAAGCGCATCCTGGTTTCCGGGCCCATGACGCGCCGCCACCGGCGCCGGCGGCGACTCGATTTCCGGCGCGAATCGGGTACAAAGAACGGACGGCATGAAAGAGCAGGGGATTGAAGGCGATCGAGAGCAGCGCGCCCGCCAGGATCAGGTCCTGTCCCTCCTTCGGCAGTAATCCCAGACTCAAGCCCAGGCCCGCCAGGATAAATGAAAACTCGCCGATCTGCGCCAGAGCCGCGGAAACCGTCAGCACGGTGTCGAGCGGGTAGCGCAAAGCCCACACGATGAGCGCGGCCGCCGCGGACTTGCCGATCATGATGATCGCGACGACGGCGAGGACCTGCAGAGGCTGACGCACGAGGATGCCCGGGTCGAAGAGCATCCCGACGGCGACGAAAAACAGCACGGCGAAGGCATCCTGCAAGGGCTGCAAATCCGTCGCCGCGCGGTGGCCCAGATCGGACTCATTGATGACGACGCCGGCGAAAAAAGCGCCGAGCGCGAACGAGACGCCGAAAAGCTTTGCGGATCCGAACGCGACCCCGAGGGCCAGGGCGATTACGGCGAGCGTAAACAGCTCGCGCGCGCCGGTGCGCTCGACCAGCGTGAGCAGCTTGGGGAAGAGCCGCGCGCCGATCAGCAACATCAGCGCGACAAAGAGAGCGACTTTGCCTAAGGTAATTCCAACCGTCGCCCAGACATTGACGGGTGCCGTTTCACCCAAGGCAGGATCTTGGGGTTGTCCGAAGAATTCGCCAAGAGCCGGGAGCACAACCAGAGTCAGCACCATCACCAGGTCTTCGACGATCAGCCAGCCGACGGCGATGCGTCCATTGGGCGAGTACAGGATTCCCAACGTTTCCAGCTCTCGCAACAAGACCACCGTGCTGGCTACCGATAGGGCCAGCCCAAAGACCAGCCCGGAGCCCAAGGACCATCCCCATAGGGAAGCCAAGCCTGTGCCGAGCGCAGTCGCTGCGGCAATTTGCACCACCGCGCCGGGAACCGCGATGCCGCGAACACTGAGAAAGTCGCGCATGGAGAAGTGCATGCCGACACCGAACATGAGCAGGATCACCCCGATCTCGGCGAGTTGGGGCGCGAGCTTGGCATCGGCCACGAATCCCGGCGTAAACGGTCCGACGGCTACGCCGGCGAGCAGATAGCCGAGGAGCGGCGGCAGGTGAAGACGGACGGCGATGAAGCCGCCGACGAATGCAAAGGCCAAACTGACGGCGATGGTCGCGATCAATGGCGTTTCGTGCGGCATGTGTAATGACTGCCGGTCTTGGCTCGGCATGTCAACACGGCTCGTGCTCGGACGGGCGACTATTGCATGGAGCCCATCGTATCTTGACATGCAGCCGATTTTTAGGCTATTTAGATCGCAGAACGATTGTATCGTATCACGATGAATAAGCTCCCGAATCAAGCCGAAGAGGGACCGGATTATCGGGCGATGGCGGAATTGCGCTATGAGGTCCGTCGATATCTCCACTTCAGCGAGAACGCCGCGCGGGCGGCCGGGCTCGAGCCTCAACAACACCAACTGCTGCTCGCGTTGAAAGGACTTCCGCCAGGCAAAAGACCCATCATCAGCGTGCTCGCAGAGCGTTTGCAGCTTCAGCATCACAGCGCGGTTGAGCTTGTCGATCGGCTGGCGAACAGAGGGTTCGTCCGGCGTTACCGCAGCCGGACCGACCGGCGGCAGGTCTTCGTCCGGCTCACTGAGAGCGGCGAAGACGTGCTGCGAAAACTCTCGTTGCATCACCTGCACGAACTCAAGTCGGTCGGCCCTGCGTTGCTCCAGGTCCTAAGCCGCGTGATCGCATCGGCAAAGCAATCATTGGCGGAAATTCCGGGCGCTCTAAGTGAGAGCGAAATAACCGCCCAGCCCCCGGTTGCAGATCGAAAGAAGGCCAAAAGCTAATTTTTGTTGGAGGTCAGGTTATGGCTGAAGCTCAACAACAAGAGGAAGTGCTGTTAGACGTCAGGGTCGCCGAGGCTTCCTGGCTCTATAAATTTTATCTCAACAACGAGAAGGCGATCATCGGCGTCACGTCGGTCTGCTTTTTTCTGCTCCTCTGGGAGTTCATGGGCGGTCCGGTAAGCGTATACAATCCGATCCCCATTCTCCGCGTCAATCCGATGTTTATGAGCGCGCCGTCGCTCGTCTGGAAAGCTGCGGTCGATCTTTTCGGCTCGGGAGAGATCTGGAACGATCTCCGCGTGAGCGGCATCGAGCTTTTCTGGGGTTATTTCCTTTCGGTCGCCGTCGCCGTCCCCTTCGGCATCATGGTCGGCTGGTATAAGAAGGCGAGCCATATCTTCGACCCTTTTATCAATGCGATGAACGCGACCCCCCGAGTGGCGCTTCTGCCGCTGGTTATCATCTGGCTGGGAATCGGAATCCTGTCAAAAGTTGGTATTATCTTTCTCGGCGCGGTCTTCCCGATCCTGATCAACGCGCGCGACGGCGTGAAGACTACGCCGCTGCACCTGCTGAACGCCGCCAAGAGCTTCGGCGCCACGGAGCAAATGATCTTTCGGAGCGTCGTCCTGCCCGCAACCGTGCCTTTCATTCTTACCGGTCTCAGACTGGGACTCGGCCGGGCCATCGTGGGCGTCATGGTGGGAGAGCTTTATGCCGCTACCGCCGGGATCGGTTTTATGATCACGGTAGCCGGGGCGACCTTCCAGACCGATAAGGTTTTTGTCGGCGTCCTCGTTTTCGCCCTGACCGGCATGATCGGCATGGAACTCCTGACCCGGGTCGAGAGACGCTTCGACAAATGGCGTCCGAGAGTCGGAGCGGCGCAGTAGAACGCCCTGACTTGGTTTCAAAGCTTTTTGCCATACACCAGGCCGGTTGACCGAGCCGTCTTTCCTTTTTTGTAACCTGCGTCACGATCCACTTCACGCCCTTTCAGGGTGAAATTGGGCGCTGCTTGCAAAAGGCCGAGCGCCATAGTTAAAGTTAGTCTGATCCCAACAGTTTTACGCGAGGTGTGAGTATGGCTGAGGATTTGAATCGGCGGAGTCGTGTTATAACGCAGGGGCCGGATCGGGCGCCGTCGCGGGCGATGCTCAAGGCGGTCGGATTTACCGACCAGGATTTGTCGCGCCCCATCGTCGGCGTCGCCAATACCTGGATCGAGATCGGGCCGTGCAACTTTCACCTGCGGCGGCTGTCGGCCAAGGTGAAAGAAGGTATTCGCGCCGCGGGCGGGACGCCGATGGAATTCAACACCGTCTCGATCTCCGACGGCATCAGCATGGGCGCGGAGGGCATGAAGTGCTCGCTCGTCAGCCGCGAGGTGATCGCCGACTCGATCGAGCTGGTCGCGCGGGGCAACCATTTCGACGGGCTGGTCTGCATCTCGGGCTGCGACAAGACCAATCCCGGCGTGGTGATGGCGCTCGCCCGGCTCAATATTCCCGGCTTGGCGCTCTACGGCGGGTCCATTGATCCAGGGCGCATCGGCGAGCGCGATCTCACGATTCAAGACGTCTTCGAGGCGGTGGGCGCATACGCGCGCGGCAAGATCGGCGCCGAGGAACTGAAGGCCATCGAAGATCGCGCCTGTCCGGGCGCCGGCGCGTGCGGCGGGCAGTTCACCGCCAACACCATGTCCACGGTGATGGA
>DASXUF010000160.1 GCA_036504975.1 Candidatus Binatia bacterium
GTGGCGGCGCGGCGGGCTTCTTTGATCTGGCGGTCGAATTCTTTTATCTCGCGCTCCAAGCCGACTTTTAAATCGTCTGCCCAGCCGTCGAGCTTTTCGGCCTCGGCCTCGAAGAAGGCGGCGTTGCGCTGAGAGATATTCTGCTGGATCGCCGCTTGACGCTGGCGGAGAATCTCTTCTAGTTGTGGCGTATCAATGCTTGGCCGCTCACTTACGAAGCGAGCAGGCACAGCGAACAAGCGCCGGGCGGCTTCTTCGTCTAGTGGATCACCCTTGTCCGTTGCGGCAGCGAAGATCAGATAATCTTCGGCCTGATCGAGCGACTCGACGGTGAAGAGAGCGAGCGTCAACGAACCGGACTGACCTAAGAACGGTTCTAGGATGGTGATCTTGCCCGTGTGCCGGCTGAGTTCGAAAATCACTTCTGCGGGCGCGAGCGAACGACTTTTGGCTTGTTCCAAAATTCGCTGCGCCAGAGGATGGCCCAGGCGGTAAAGATGCGCCTCGCCGGTGCGGCGCGGCAGCTCGTATAGACCTAACGGAATATCTCCGTGAAACGGGCACGCCTTGAGTCTAAAGGCAGAGTCGCCGACAAATTCCGCATTACTGTCTAACTCGTGTCGCGTCAGCCGCATGAGCATCCGCTCGAAGTAAGCTAGATACTGTCGCGAGCTTTCATCGCTCACGCGCAATTTCTCTCGAACCTCGTCGTCGAAATTCTCGAGGAGTTGTTGGCGGGTGCGGGTCATGGCCTCGTCGATCTGCGCGCTGAGTTCGCCCTGGAGTGTGTCGAAGGAGGCGTTGATTTCTTCCGGCGTGCGGCATCGTTGATAGATGTCTGCAATCCGTCTTTCAAAGTCCACGCCGGACTCGATGGCGCCGAGCACTTCGTCGCTGGCGCCAAAGACGCCTTCGAAGAGCTGAAATTTTTCAGCAAGGAGCTGGAAGACCCTCTGATCGGCTGCGTTCTTCTGGTTGAGAAAATTGACCACCACCACGTCATGCTGCTGGCCGTAGCGGTGACAGCGGCCGATGCGCTGCTCGATTCGCTGCGGGTTCCACGGCAGGTCGTAGTTTACGACCAGAGAGCAGAACTGGAGATTGATCCCCTCCGCTCCTGCCTCCGTCGCGATCATTATCTGTCCTTGCTCTTTGAAGTAATCCACCAACGCCGAACGCATATCCGCTGTTCGTGAGCCGCTTACGCGGTCAGTCCCGGCGTGGCGCTCAGCCCAGTCCCGGTAAACATTCCGGGATTTTTCGTCGTTGTTGGAGCCGTTGAATAGAACAACGCTGTCCTTATAAGGACTGTCGGTAAGTACCCGCAGCAGATAGTCCTGTGTGCGGCGCGACTCGGTGAACACGAGCGCCTTGCGGGCCGCGCCGAGCCGGTCAGCTTCCTTGAACGCTCTGTCGAGCGCCACAAGCAAGGCTTTCCCTTTGGCGTTATACGTGATCGAAACAGCTAGTTGCCGGAGCTGTTCCAAATCGGCGATCTCGCGCTCGATCGCCTTACGATCCTCAGCCGACAACGGCTCAGGAACTTCTCCCTCGGGCCATTCCTCGGCTGTTTGATCCAGCGATTCGTAATCCTGCTCCAGTTCTTCTTCCAGCGACTGCGGTTGCTCCTGCTTTTTTAGCCGGGCTTGAAGCCGGCGGCTCAGCGATTCAAGCGCGCCGGCGATCGCGAACGTGGACGACGCCAGCAGTTTGCGCAACACGAGCGTCATCAACGTGCGTTGGCTCGCGGGCAGCGCTTGCAAATTGTCTCGACGAAGATAATCAGACACCAGGTTATATAGGCGGTCTTCGCTCTCTTCCGGCGTAAAATGCTGGACGATCGGAAGCCTCTTCGTGTAGCGCACGTAGGGCAGCACCTGACGGCGGAGTGTCCGGTGGCAGATCGGCTGGAGCCGAGCTTTGAGGGTGTTGAAGACCGCTTGGGTATTCAGGTAAGCGAACTGCTCGCGAAAACTCTTGAGGTCGCCAAACGTGTGCTCGTCGATGCAACTTACCAGACCGAACAGTTCCAGCAATGAATTCTGGAGCGGAGTAGCCGTTAAAAGCAGTTTGCGCGAATCTTTCAGGGCCTGTTTGAGCGTGTTCGCAATGACGTTAGCCGGCTTATAGACATTGCGCAGCCGGTGCGCCTCATCGATGACGACCAGATCCCAAGGGGTCGTACCAATATCCGCGGCTTTGCTGCGGGCGAACTGATAGGAACAGATGACAATCTCGCTCGCCTGAAACGGGTGGAAATTGCCCTGCTTGATCTCGTGGTTGTAAGACTTGGTTTCCAAAATACGGCAAGGCAGGAAAAACTTCTCGGTCAGTTCCTGATGCCATTGCTTGCGGAGATTCGACGGTACAATTGCCAGGACCCGCCGGCTGCGTTCCGCCCATTTTTGGGAGATCACCAGGCCGGCCTCAATCGTTTTACCGAGCCCGACTTCGTCCGCCAAGATCGCGCCCTTCGAAAACGGCGACCGGAAAGCAAACAGAGCAGCTTCTATCTGATGAGGGTTCAGGTCTACCTGGGCATCCACGAGGGCGCCGGCAAGTTTCTCCACGCTGTCGATCGGGCAACGCTTCGTGAGTTCAAAGGCGTAATATTTTGCGTGGTAGGGAGTTAGATCCAACTGCTTCATCTTACGAGCGCCGGAAGATTAAATAACCAAGAATTAGATCCCGCATCATGACAAGGCATCATTCCAAATCTTCCCCGCTCACTGGATCTCGTGGGGGCGGCTGGGTCGGACGAAGGTGCGAAATGGGTCGATTCTACAAGGAAATTTGGAATTGGCAAAGGGGAAAAACGTGCTCTGATTCGGCTAGGAAGCCGAGGTGGACGCCAGCGTCGCCTCCGCTGGTGTGCGGAACCACGGATAAACTACAAGGCCAATGGCGATGCCGGCGATGCCGGTCCATTTTGTCGGTCCGTCGGCGAGCGCGATGCTCGCCATGCACAGAAGGACCGGCGGAGCGCTGAGGGCGATGACGCCCGGCGCACCGAAGGGAATCCGGTAAGGCCGCGCCATGCCCGGTTCTTTGAAGCGCAGCCACACGAGCGCGGCGAATTCGAGGATCAACGCCAGCGCGTAGAGAAACATGTCGATCTGCACCAATTCTTGAAACGAGAAAGGAATCAACACGGAGAGGCCGGCGGCGTTGACGAGAATCGCGAGCCACGGCGTGGCATAGCGCGGGTGGAGTTTTTTGAGCGGCGCGGGCAGCATGCCGCGCTCGGCCATCGCGTATGGCACGCGCGACGACGTGCAGAGGAGCGCGCTCAGCAGTCCTGCCGCGCTGATCAACCCCGCGATGGTGAGCCAGCCGCCGAGCCAGCCGCCGCCGATCGCCGCCGCGACTTTCGGGAAGTAACCTTCCTCCCATTGCTCCCAGTTCGTATCGACACTGACGCCGACGGCGACGGGAAGGAGGTAGGCGAGCGTTACCAACACGACGGCGACGGCCATCGCCGCTGGATAATTCTTGTTCGGTTTTCGGACTTCTCCGGCGCAGCACCCGGCGTTGTCCCAGCCGCTCGTGTTCCAAAGGACGATGCTGAGCAACAAAGCCCAATCTCCCTTGCCGCCGCCCGCGGTCCACGACGCGGGTTCGATTTGAGGCGCGCCGAGAAGAACCATGGCGGCGAACGGCGCCAAGACCAGCACGCCGAAGACGACCAGGCTCGTACCGACGAGGGAGGTGCCGCGGATGTTGAGCCATGTGGTCGCGGCGATCAGAGCCGCGCCGATCGACCATCGCTCCGACGGCGTCATGTCGCCTCTGAGATACGTCAGATAATCGACGAACATTACCGGATAGAGAGCGTTGTCGGCGAAGCTGCAGAGCCAGCTCCACCAGCCTTCCTGAAAGCCCCAGAATCTGCCGAAGGCGCGCTCGACCCAGAGGACGTAGCCGCCGTCCTCCGGCATCGCGGTCGAAAGCTCCGCCGTCATCAGCGCAGTCGGAAAGCTCCACAGCCACGGCGCGATCATGATCGCCAGGAGCGCGATCATCGGGCCGCCGGCGCCGACGGCGTCCTCGAAGCCGTAAGCGCCGCCCGCGACGCAAAAGAACGCCAGCGCGACGAGCTGCGTGAAGCCGAGTGTGCGACGGGGTTGCATCGGGAGTTACGCGCTTTTCTGCGACAAAAAGTCCCGCAAGGTGACGTGCGAGAGGGCCTCGCGGCGCGATTCGGCGATCAGATCGAGAGTTTTTTTCAAATCATCTTCTCCCTCGACGCGCTTGATCTTGAGATCGTCGCCGCCGTATCGGCGCATCGCCTCGATCACCTCGTCGAATCGGAGCTTCTCCGGCGGCCTGGCGAGGAGATAGATATGCTCCTGCGGTTCCCGGGCCGCGGCGACGAGAAATCCCGCGCGGCAGTGCTGCTCGAGGATCTCGCCCACGATTTTCACCGGCGCGGCGAGCTTCTGCGCCAGCGCTTCGGCGCTGTACGGCTCCTTGCCCTCGTCGAAGTTTTTCCCGATCAGCCACAGGAGCTTGAGCCCCAGCTCTTCCCGGAAAGAATACGGCGCGTCGGCTACGCTCAGCTCTTTCGCTTCTTTGCGCGGGTTTTGATGGGCGAAGGAGATGACGGCGCCGAAGAGGACGACGTTCCAGCCGGTGTAGAGCCAGACGAGAAAGATCGGGAGCTGCGCGAAGGCGCCGTAAATGGCGTTGTACTTGGCGACGCCGATCTGGAAATGAATGTAGCCCCACTGCACGAGCTGCCACAGCGTTCCCGCGATGACGCCGCCGTAAAACGCCGAGGACAGGCGCACGCTCGTGTTCGGCAGGTAGTTGTAAATGAAGGTGAGCGCGATCCACATCAGCACGTAGGGTGAGAGGACCGCGAGGAGCAAGACCAGATGGCTCATGCCGGGAAGATCGACGATCCACTGGACGATCGACACGTTCTGGATCGAGCTCGTGAGGCCGAGGGCGGCGACGAAAAGAATCGGGCAGGTCAAGAGCACGCTCAGATAGTCGGCGAACTTTCGCCCCAGCGAGCGCGGGCGCTGCACGCCCCAGATCCGGTTCAGCGCCAGCTCGATGTTGCCGACGAGCGAGATAGCGGTGGCGAGCAAGCTCGCGAGCCCGATCGCGCCGAGTGCCTTGACGTCGGTCTTGTCGATGTAGCCGATGATCTGGCGAACAATCTCCTCGGAGCCCGCGCTGAGTTTTTCCAACAGGATTGGCTGCAACTGGTTCTGCACGCCGAGGCCTTTGAGAATCGCGAACATGAGAGCGAGCAGGGGGACGAGCGAGAGGAGCGTCGTATAGGTGAGAGCCGACGCCTGTAGCGGGCAGCGGTTGTCGAGGAATCCCTGGACGGCGGCGAAAAAGATGCGGACGTGGCGGTAAACTTCTCGCCTGAATTGCGAGAGGTTCGCGAGATCGCTGTGTAAGAGGTCGTCTTGGACGAAGCTCTTGAGCTGTTGAATCTTTTCTTTGGAAGTCATCCGGGATCGCCGCGGGCGGAAGCCGGGTTATTTTCTCTTGAACAGCCCTTCGAACATCGACCCCTTGCCCTTTTGCATGCCCTTTTCCATCATCTGGCCGAGGCCCTTTTTCATCAACTTTTCGTTGTCCAGATTCACTGATGGATTTTTCGCCGGTCCGGTGATCTTGAGCGGCACGACGACCCGCCCCTGGTCGTCTTTCATGAACGTCGTCGTTTTGCCGCTGTCCAGCCGCGAGGAAACGTTGGACGCAAGCGCGGCCTCGATGCCGACGTCCAGCGTCTGCGGCTCGAGATGCATCTTGCCGCTTCCGTTCGCCTCCATCACCGGGCTCTGCAGATAAATGCGCTTGAAGTCGGCGATGCCGCCGGCCAAGGTGAAATCGGTCTCCAGCGTCTTGAACGTCGTGGCGCCGCCCCGCTCTTCTTTGGACATGCCGATCGCGCCCGTGATCTGCTCGATCTTTTTTATCAGATCGACGTTGGTGAGCTCGCCGTCTTTCGCTCCCAGCCGGCCGTTGCCGCGCATTTTTCGCACGATCGGCGCGTCGCCGCCGAGCGGCGCCGTGAAATCGATGGTTCCGGCGACGGTTCCCTTGAACGCGCGCTTATCGTTCACCTTGAGTTCTTTGATCTGGCTCTGGATCTTGGACACGAGGTTGTTGGATGGCCCGTTGAGCGTTACGCGCAGGCCGACAGGACCCGAGGCTTCGAGCTCTTTGGGCACGATCGCCGCCGCCGCGAGCAGCTGGACGATCGGCTTGATGTCGAAGTTGTCGTTGACGAGCGAGAGATTCACTTTAGGCGCGCCGGTCAGGTCGGCGACCGCGCCGCTCACCGCAAAGGCTATGTCTTCGGCTTTGAGGCGGCTGTCTTTCAAAGTGAGCGCCGATGGATTCTCCTCGTAACGCAACTGGCCTTCGAGAGAGACCGGCTTCAGTCCGGGGGCTTTCAAGGCGAGTCGAAATGGAAAAGGCCGATCCGCCGAGAAATCTTTGAGCGACACTTCGATGCCGCGAATCTGGAGCGGCTTTTGTCCTTGGGTCTGCAACGTGACGGCGCCGTCCTCGATGCGCAGCAGCGTCGGGACGAGCTGGGCCAGCCTTGCCGCTTCTTTGGCTCTGGGCGCCGCTTCCTTTTTCTCCTTCTTGGCGGTGTCCTCTTTCTTCTTGGCGATATCGGCGAAGTTGAACGTGCCGTCCGATTTTTTAACCAGATTGAAAGCCGGTTTTTCGAGAATAAACTCGTCAACTTCGAAACGTCCTCCGAGAAGCGGCCCGAGCTTGAGACGAAGACTCACCTCTTGGGCGGTGAAGAAGGGCTCTTTGGAGAAGGTAGGGTTATCGGCGACCTTCAATCCCGAAAGGCGAATAGCGGGAGAAGGAACGAGCCTGAGACGAATCTCGCCGACGTCCATCTTGCGCTGCAGCGCTTGTTCGACCAGAGGAAGATAGCGGCCCTTGTACGCGCCGAGGTCGATCAGCGGCGGCACCACGACGATCGCCAGGAGCAGCAATACGAGGATGCCGATGACAATCAGCAAAAGCTTTTTCATCCGAACCTCCGCCTTTAAAGGAGCCTAACTAATGCTTCACTGTTGTGTCAACCCGACCAGGAACGTGCTCGTGATCGGACAAGTGCCGTGATCGTGCTCGTAGGGAGGAGCGAACACGAACACGAAAGCTCGAAGAACCGCTTCGAAGTTACACGAACACGATGGGAGGTAGCCATGCGGGGCGGTATTTGTTAGCATAACAAAACTTTTTAACGGGAGCGCAATTGGATTTCTCTTCCGGAATATTTCTTCAGGTCGTCATGGACGGCGTCGTCTTGGGGTTCATGTACGCGCTGATCGCCCTCGGCTACACGATGGTCTACGGCGTGCTGGAATTCATCAACTTCGCCCACAGCGAGATCTTCATCATCGGCGCTTTCGTCGGCGCGGAGCTTCTTCTCGGCCTCGAATCCGCCGGCGCGCTGGCCGCGCTCTCCCCGGCGTTCGTCGTGTTGCTGTTGATCTTCGCCGGCATGCTCGCGAGCGGGCTTGCGGCGGTGACGCTCGAGCGCGCGGCCTACCGGCCGCTCCGCGGCGCGCCGCGCCTGGTGCCGTTGATCTCGGCCATTGGCGCGTCGTTTTTTCTCCAGGATTTTATCCGGCTCCTGGAAAGCCTGTGGCGCAACACCTTTTATCTCAGCTATCCAACGCTCGACATCCTGGATAAGAATGTATCTCTCGGCGCCGCCGTCGAGATCCCGATGAAGTCGATCCTCGTCATCGCGACCGCGCTCGCGATGCTCCTCTGCCTTTATTTATTTGTCAACAAGACCAAGCTCGGCACGGCGATCCGGGCGGTCGCGCAGGACCCGGACGCCGCCGCCCTCATGGGCATCCCGGTCAACCGGATCATCTCGCTCACGTTTTTCGTCGGCGGCGCGATGGGCGGCGTCGCCGGCGTGTTGTTCGGGCTGCACTACAGTCTCATCAATCCCTACAGCGGCTTCGGTCCGGGCCTCAAGGCTTTCACTGCGGCGGTGCTCGGCGGCATCGGCAACATTCCCGGCGCGGTTCTCGGCGGACTGGTGCTGGGCCTTCTCGAAGCGTTCGCCGCTTCCTATCTCGCGCTCCTCACCGACGGCGCCTTCGGCGCGGAGTACAAAGACGTCGTCGCGTTCGCGGTGTTGATATTGATTCTGATTTTTAAACCCAAGGGATTGCTGGGAGAAAAGGTGCGGGAAGAGGGAGCGTGAAGAAAGGATGAAGGCTGAAGGATGAGGGATGAAGTGAAAAAGTGGATTTTTACCGCCGGTCTCGCTGCCTACATCGCGCTGACGAGTTTTCTCGTCTATTCCTTTCCGCGCTCGGTCTCGGCCTTTCTGCTCTTCGAAGCGTCGCTGCTTTTTATCTACTATGCGCCGGTCGCGCGCGCGGCCAAGCTCTCGCTCGCTGCGGCGGTCTTGATCGTCCTCATGCCGCTTCTGGGAACGATCGAAGGCTACTATCTCGAAGTCGCCATCCAGATCGGAATCTTCGTCGCGCTTGCCCTCGGACTCAACATCGTCGTCGGCTTCGTCGGCCTCTTGAATCTCGGCTTCGTCGCGTTTTACGCCATCGGCGCCTATCTCTGGGCGATCTTCGGCTCGCATCAGGCCAACGCCTTCATATCCGGCGGCTACTTTCCGCTCGCGCCGCCGTGGATTTTTGTTTTTCTCCTGCTCGCCGTCGCCGTCGGCGCGTTCACCGGAGTTCTTTTGGGGCTTCCCGTGCTGCGTCTGCGCGGCGATTATCTCGCCATCGTGACCTTGGGGTTCGCCGAGGTCGTGCGCGCGCTGGTCAACAATCTCGACAAGCCGATCAATTTGACCAACGGCCCGAGGGGCATCACGCCGATCCAGCGCCCGCCGCTCTTTTTCCAACCGCTGTTGGAATTTCTTGGCTTTAACGCCGATCCGGCCGCGCTCTACCCGGTTTATTTTTACTTTCTCGTTCTCGCGCTGCTTTTGATCATTATTCTCGTGACGCGCCGGCTGGAGAATTCCCCGGTCGGACGCGCGTGGAAGGCGATCCGCGAGGACGAGGTCGCCGCGGTGGCCATGGGCATCCCCGTGGTGCGGATGAAGCTGCTCGCTTTCGCCGTCGGCGCCTCTTTTGCCGCGGCCATCGGCGTGCTCTTCGCCGCCAAACAGGGCTTCATCAATCCCGAGAGCTTCACGTTCATGGAATCGATCGGCGTCCTCGCCATGGTGATTCTCGGCGGCATGGGCTCGATTCCCGGCGCGATCCTCGGCGCGACGATCGTGACGATCCTGAACCTGCAACTCCTAAAAGGACTTTCTCTGTGGCTCAACGCGTTGCGACAATCCGGCATCGTTCTTTCCGTCCCGCTCCTCGGCAACTTCGATCTGAGCCAGATTCCAGCGCAGTTCGAGCCGGCGAAATACGAGCGCATGGTGTTCGGCCTGATTTTGATTTTAATGATGATCTACCGGCCGCAAGGTTTTTTGCCGCCGCGCCAGGGTGCTTCGACCAAGCTCACCGCGGACGGAGAAAAATAAGATGGCGCTGCTTGAGGTCCGCGGTCTCACGAAAAAATTCGGCGGGCTCACCGCCGTGCGCGCCGTGGATCTGGCGATCGAGGAAAGCCATATCGCCGCGCTGATCGGCCCGAACGGCGCGGGCAAAACCACGCTCTTCAACGTCCTCACCGGCCTCTACCGTCCGGACGAGGGGGAGATCCGTTTTCAGAACCGCTCGCTTCGCGGCGCGACCGCGGACCGGATCACGCGCGCCGGCATCTGCCGCACGTTTCAAAACATCCGCCTCTTCGGCGAGATGAGCGTATTGGAAAACGTTCTGGTCGGGATGCACGCGCGCATCCCGCTCACCTTGGCGGACGTCCTGCTGCGCCAGTCGCGCTCGCGCGCCGAGGAAAAGCAAGCGCGGGCGCGGGCGATGGATCTGCTCGGCCTGGTCGGCCTGCAGGGGAGGGAAGACATCTGGGCGCGGCGGCTCTCTTACGGCGAGCAGCGCCGCCTCGAAGTGGCGCGCGCGCTGGCGTCCGAGCCTAAGCTCCTGCTCCTCGACGAGCCGACCGCGGGAATGAATCCTTCGGAGGCGCAGAAACTGATGGCGCTGCTCAAGAAGCTCGTCGGCGCCCAGGTGCGGAGCATTCTCTTGATCGAGCACAACATGCGCGTCGTCATGGGGATATCGGACCGGGTCACGGTCCTCGACCACGGCGAGAAGATCGCCGACGGCACGCCGGAGGAAGTGCAGAACGACGCGCGCGTGATTGAAGCCTACCTCGGCCGTGGAAAGTGGCAGGCGAATGCTCAAGGTTGACGAGCTGCACGTCTACTACGACGCGATCCACGCGCTGCAGGGCGTCTCGTTCACGGTAGCACAAGGCGAAATGGTCACTTTGCTCGGCGCCAACGGCGCGGGCAAGAGCACGACCTTGAAAACCATCTCCGCCCTGCTCAAGCCGCGCGCGGGAAAGATCGAGCTGGAAGGAAAGCCGCTGGAAGATTTGCCGCCGCATGAGATCGTCAGGCGCGGCGTGGCGCACGTCCCCGAAGGGAGGAGGGTGTTCCCGCGCCTCTCGGTTTTGGAGAATCTCAAGACCGGCGCTTACACCCGGCGCGCGAATACGATCGGCGGCGATATCGACCGTGTCTTCGCTCTTTTCCCACGCCTCAAGGAGCGCATACAGCAGAAGGCGGGGACGCTCTCCGGCGGCGAGCAGCAGATGCTGGCGATCGGCCGCGGCCTTATGGCGCGCCCGCGATTGCTCTTGCTCGACGAGCCATCCATGGGATTAGCGCCGATCTTGGTCGAGCAGATCTTCGCGACGATTCAGGAGATCAATAAAGAAGGGGTGACGATTTTACTCGTCGAGCAAAACGCCGCGATGGCGCTCGCGATCTGCCACCGCGGCTACGTGTTGGAAACCGGAAAAATTATTCTCCAAGGCAGCGCCGCCGAGCTCAGCGGCAACGACCGGGTGCGGCAGGCGTATCTGGGCGGATGAAAGTTTGGCAACGAAAAAAGACCGTGAAGATCACCAACGCGCGGAAGGCGGGTGAGCGAGCATGGATTTGACCAGGCAGGCCGCGTACGCCGATCAAACGCCGTATGAGCTATGGCAACGGAGCGAAGAGATTCCCGTATATAAAGGTCTCGGCGTCGAGGATTTGACAACGGTCGCGCTGGGACGATGGAAGCGCAAGGGCGCGATGGGCGCTTTCATCAACATGCAGGGCGCCGGGCGCAGTTGCGACGCTTACGTTTGTGAGATTCCCGCCCGGGGCCAGACGCTCGCCGAACACTATCTCTTCGAGGAGCTCATCTACGTCGTCAAGGGCCGCGGCGCGACGACGGTGTGGCAGGAAGGCGACCGCAAGCAGACCTTTGAATGGCAGGAGGGCAGCATGTTCTCTCCGCCGCTCAACTCCTGGCGCCAACATTTCAACGCGCAGGGCGACGCGCCGGCCCGTTTCGTCGCCTTGACGGACGCGCCGGTCATGATCAACCGCTTCCGTAATCTGGATTTCGTTTTCAAGAATCATTTTGTTTTTTCCGATCGATTCGGCGGCGAAGACGGTTACTTCAGCGGGCGGGGAAAAGAGGTCGAGAGTCATCGCACCTGGGACGCGAATTTCATCGCGGACGTCGCCGGCTTCCGCTTGATGGAGCACAGCGCGCGCGGGCAAGGCGCCAGGGGCATCCTGCTCCATTTTTCCGCCAACACGATGTCCGCGCATATCGAGGAGTATCCCGTCGGCACCTATCCGCGAGCTCATTGGCACGGTCCCGGAGCGCACATCCTCATTCTCTCCGGAGAAGGGTATTCTTTTTTGTGGGAGCCCGGGAAACCGCGCGCGCGGATCGATTGGAAGCCGGGCAGCCTGTTCGTGCCGCCGGCGAAATGGTTCCATCAGCATTTCAATCCCGGACGCGCGCC
>DASXUF010000161.1 GCA_036504975.1 Candidatus Binatia bacterium
ATCGATCCGAGCGAGCCCGGCGAGCGCAGAATATCCGGCGCGGGCAATCCCGAGTTCTCCGTCAAATACGCTTTGCTCAAAAGCGCGGAGCGCGAAGGCATTCTGACTCTCGGCTTGGGCGTCGAAGCCGGCGGCGTCGGCTCTAAAAAAGTCGCCGAAAGAACCACGACCATCACGCCGGCGCTTTTCTTCGGCAAAGGCCTTGGCGATCTCCCGGACGCTCTCGATTACTTAAAGCCGCTCGCCGTCACCGGCTCCGTGGGGGTGAACATCCCCGCGAATAGAAGATTGGCGGGCGAAGAGGAGAGGATCCCCACCACCGTTGCCTACGGATTCGCCCTCATGTACAGCGTCCTTTATCTCCAATCGTTTGTAAAGGACGTGGGCCTGGGAGCGCCTTTCGATCGCCTGTTCCCGGTCGTGGAGCTCAACTTCGAAACGCATGCCAACAATCCCGAGCGCGGCAGGACGACGGCTTTCGTCAACCCCGGACTTCTCTGGGCGGGAAAGTACATTCAGCTCGGCGTGCAGGCCGAGGTGCCGATGAACAACCGCTCCGGCAAAGACGTCGGCGTCAAGGGACTGATCCATTTTTTCCTCGACGACATCGCGCCGAATATTTTCACCTGGACGCCGTGGGGAGTCATTGGACCGTCGCGAAAATGAAACGACATCGGGTCACTCTGGTCATTCTGATTCTTGTCGCCGCCGTGGTTCCCTCGGAGGTCCGCGGCCACGCCTTTCCCGTGCGTTCCGAGCCCAGGGTGGGCTGGACAATTCCAGCATCTCCGGCGACCGTGCGAATCTGGTTCGATTCAGAGATCGAGCCCGAATTCAGCTCGCTCTCGGTTTACAACTCGGCTAATCGGCGAGTGGACCGAACCAACGCAAGAGTCGATCCCTCGGATGGAACACTGCTGCAAGTCGATCTACCGCCGCTACCACCCGGAGCTTACCGGGTTTACTGGAAAGTGCTGGCGAAGGATACGCATGTGACTGAAGGTGATTATTCTTTTATCGTCGGCGAAAAGGCGCCCTGAGACCACATACAAAAACGGATCTTTACCTGGGAGATAAGATGAAATCTACGCGAATCGGAATAGTTTTGGGAAAGAATTCGAGCGGCGAACAAATCGGCCAAGGGAATCTTCGGAAGCCGTCGGAAGACACCCGTGCCATAGATCTCAGCCCGCTCGAGCCCGGAAGCTACACGATCGAGTGGCAGGTTCTCTCGTGGACACGCACGTGACGGATAGCGTCCTCCGGTTCACGATAGCTGCCGGAGGACAGTAAATGGTCGCGCTGGAAGCGGTTGTTTCCGGAACCGCCTATGTCATTCTGGCGCTTTTCGTCGGCGCGCTCGCGGCTAGAAGCTTCGTGTTGCCGGCGGGCGATGATCCACTGCGACGGACACTGCTCACGGTCGCAGTTTTTTTGCTGTCCGCCTTTCTTCTCCTCGCCGTTTTATCGCTTGCGGTTCAAGGCGCGAAGCTAGGCGGCGGGAATCCGCCGACGCTCGACATTCTCGCCCGTTATCTTTTCCGCACCCAGAGCGGCAAGATCTGGCTGCTGCGCGAGATTTACGGCGTCTTTCTCATGTTCCTGCTGTTTTGGCTTCACAAAACAAGTACGCAGCGTGCCGCTCTCTGGACGTTTTTCATCTCGCTGCCGCTGGTCGCGAGCCGGAGCCTCATGAGCCATGCGGCCGCCGTAAAAGAAGATACTCTCCTCGCGGTCTCTGCCGACGCGGCTCATCTCATCGTGACCGCGCTGTGGGCAGGAGGGTTGCCGGTTCTGCTGTGGGCATTGTGGCGAGGAACAAAACAGTTCCACCTGCCTCTTAGCTGGGCGGCTCAAGCCGTGAGTCGTTTTTCTCGGCTGGCCCTCATTAGCGTGGCCATCCTCGTCCTGACCGGCGCATATCAAAGCTGGATTCACGTCCAGAGTTGGAACGCTCTCTTCGGCAGCCCTTACGGCAAGGTCCTGCTGTTAAAACTTTCGCTCTTCGTATTGATGGCGGGTCTTGGCGCGGTTAATTTTTTCCTAACCCGACCGGCCCTGGCCAACGCAGCGAAGGAAGACCCGCTGCTGCGAAGAAAGGCGTTGCGGAGAATAGGCTCCGAAAGTGCCTTGGGTTTTTTTATTCTTTCCCTAACGGGATTGCTTACGGTTCTTCCGCCGGGCGCTCACTCGCGGCATCAGGCATCCGCTTCGGCTGCAAAAAACGTTGAACCCGCCGACGGCGCCGAGGTGAAGATCCTGTCTCCGAAAGAGGGAGAGACTTTTGCAGGCGACCAAGTGCCGATCTCTTTCAAGCTTGTCAGAGGAAAGCACGGCCATCATGTCCACGCCTACGTGGACGGAGAGCTTGTGGGCATGTTCGAAAGCCAGCGCGGAACCTTGACGGGTATTCCTCCGGGACGTCATACTCTGGAAGTTCGGGTCGTGGCCGACGATCACCAGACGGAGTTGAACGCTAGAGATCAGGTCCAATTTGTGGTGAAATAACCGAGACCGCTGAAAAAGGCCATCTGCCATAGCCAAGCTGGATGCATCTCTCCGATCCGATGCGATACGGCGGTTTTACGCTCGACGGGGGAAGTACGCTTGCTTCTTCTCGCCCCACGCATCGGATCTTCGAGATACACCCAGCCTGGCGTTAGACGGTTGCGCTCCGATCGTCCTCGCTCGACGTACTGAAAAGAGTACCCCTGCGCCTAGCCTGTCCTGAGCGAAGTCGAAGGGTCGATCTGTCGCGCGTCTGTAGCTGGGGCCGGTCTGAAAGAGAATTCTGAAATACAAACACGAGGAGATATGAATTGAGCAAAGCTTCAAAAAAGACAACGTACGGGGCCAGAGAGGCCGCCCGGCCGATCCCGCCGAGAACCTCACCCAACTGGCTACTCTTGGGCCTGTCGTTGCTCGGGATGGGACTTACGGGTTATCTGACCTTCTCCGCCTGGCAGGGTCAGGCCGTCGCGTTTTGCGCGGCCGGGAGCGCCTGCGACGTGGCCCTGGGCAGTCAATGGTCGAAGCTTTTCGGCCTGCCGACTTCTCTCTGGGGATTTTTTGCCTACGCCTCCCTTGCGGGAATCGCGTTCGTTAAACGCGCCGACCTCCATTGGAAGCTCGCTTGGATGGTTTCACTGTTCGGCGTTTTTTACAGCGTCTATTTGACGGGCGTTTCGCTGATCGAGCTAAAGTCGGCCTGTCCTTATTGTCTCTCCTCGTTGGTCTTGATGAGCGCCATCCTGGGAATAACGGTCTACCAAAAACCGGCGGGCCTTGCCAAATTTTCCTGGACTCCCTGGCTTCTCAAGACGGTTGCCGTCGGGCTTCTCGTTGTGGTTTTGGTCCATCTTCACTACGCCGGAATCTGGGGCACCACGGCGCAATCCGGCGACCCCGGGCTCCGCGCTCTCGCCGATCACCTGGCCAAGACAGACGCGAAATTTTACGGCGCCTCCTGGTGCCCGCATTGCCAGGAGCAAAAAAAGATGTTCGGCGCTGCCGCCGACCGATTGCCCTACGTCGAATGCAGCCCGCGAGGACCTCGCACTCCTCCGGCGGCTATCTGTAAAAATATGAACATCCAAGGCTACCCCACCTGGATCATCAACGGCCGCCGCTTCCAGGGACTTTTGACGCCGGAAGAATTAGCCAAACACAGCGGTTTTCAGGCAGCGCTTCGTTGAGAGGCTTTGGCAGGAAGGGCGAGCCTACTGGGCAGCGCCCGATTCCACCCGGTTTTTTCCGCTTCTCTTGGCCTTGTAGAGCGCCAGATCGGCGTCTTTGATGACTGCGTGGCCCTCTTCGTACGAACGCTGGGAAGTCGAGGCCGCCCCAACGCTCACCGTCGCCGCGAACGGTTTGGCGGTCGGCGGCTCGAATTTCAACGCGCCGATCTCCTGGCGAACTTTCTCTCCCGCCTGCAGCGCGCCGTCGAGCGGGACCTCCGGCAGCAACACGATAAACTCCTCCCCGCCGTAGCGCGCGGAGATGTCGCTCTTGCGCATTCTTTCACCGAGCACCCGCGCCACCGATTTGATCACGACGTCGCCTTGGTCGTGTCCGTACTGGTCGTTGATTTTCTTAAAATCATCGATATCGATCATCAAGATGGACAGCGGGCGCCCGTATCTCTGCGTCCGGGCAAACTCGTGAGTGAACCGCTCCTCGAACGTTCTTCGATTATAGAGCCCGGTCAAAGGATCGTGCGCGGCCTGTTGTTCCATCTGCCGGCGCTGGAGCGTCAGCCTCTCGCCGACGCTGATCCGCGCCATCAACTCGGGCAGATAAAACGGCTTGGTGATGTAGTCGTTCGCGCCCAGCTCGAGTCCCTTGACGCGGTCTTCTCCCGTTATCAGGGCGGTGAGAAAGATGACGTAGATATTTTTTAGTCGAGGGTCTTCGCGGATCCTGCGGCATACTTCCATGCCGCTGAGTTTCGGCATCATGATGTCGAGCAGCGCCAGATCCACCGTTTCCTTCGCCAGCAGGTCCAACGCCTCCTCGCCGTCGGTCGCACAGAGAAGCCGATACCGGCTTTTCCCGAGAATCATCTGAATAATTTCCATCTGATCGGCGTTGTCCTCCGCCACCAGAATCGTCAACTGATCATCCGCGATTTTCGCCGCGCTTTCCGTCTTTTCCTCCGACGGCTCTCCGGCCTTGGCTGGAGCCGGCGCTTCCCCCGTCCCCGGCCGGCCCGTGTCACGGAAGAAATCGACCGCCATGATTTCCGGGGCGACGTACTGGCTCTCGCCGAACTTCACGAACGCGTCGACCAGGTCGCGATCCAGGTGGCCCGCCGCTGCTTCCTGGCGCAGGATCTCAACGCTCTTTGCCAGGGAAAAAGGCTGCTTGTAACAGCGCTCGCTTCTGAGCGCGTCGTAAATCTCGATGATCGCGATGATCCTGGCAAGATACGGTATATCTTTTTCTTTGAGGCCGTTGGGATAACCCGTCCCGTCCAACTTCTCGTGATGCGCGGCGACCAGAGGCACGATGTCCTCGAGCGGGCCGAGCTTGAGACAAACGTCCACGCCCAAAGTCGGGTGGGTCTTCATGACGTTGAATTCCTGGTCCGTCAGCGGGCCGGGCTTCTGTAAAATCTCCTTAGGAATCGAAATCTTTCCGGCGTCGTGAAAAAATGTCCCCAGGTAGAGCTTTCTGAGCTCGCTTTCGGATAGGCCGATATATTTGCCGATGTTGAGCGCGTAGAAGCAGGCCCGCTGGAGGTGTCCTTCGAAATAGGGCTCGACCTGCGTCAGTTGGGTTGCGAATGCCTGCAGCCGCAGCAGACTTTCGCTGTCCCATTTCAATGGAAACGGTCTTAAGATATACAGCATAGTCGTCCTCCGGCTTCGGCGATATTATAGCACAGGTCAGTTCATTTGCTCTATCGATAAAAGTGAAAGGTAGTGACGCATTTTGAATTTCAGGCTAGACATACGCCGTGATTCTGTTATTCTGGATGCATGACCGGCTCACGCAAGAGACCCAAAGACCCCAACCAATTAGCGGCTGAGATCGTCAGGCTTTCCACTGAATCAGAAGGAACCTCAAAACGTTCCCCAATCTCAGAATATCTCGCACAGATTGGACGCAAAGGTGGATTGAAGGGTGGACCAGCAAGAGCCAATAAGTTATCATCTAAAAAACGCAAGGAAATCGCTAAGATAGCTGCAACAGCCCGTTGGGGTAAGAAATAATTTTATTACTAATCTTAAGCTCTTTTCCCCCTTTTTTCTAAAACTTCAGTGTTCGTATAACTCCATAAAGTTCCCTCTGTAAGAGGGAGAAAAATGCTTGCAATCTCGTTTCCAATGCGGTAATTAATATTCCATCGCTCGGCGATGAGCAAAGCCATTATGGATGTTGAAGTTAAGCCGCCGTTCTGGTAAGAGAAAAGGAAAGGCCCAACCGAGGTTGCAGCTCGATTGGGCCTGAATAGTGGGCCTGTAGCATAATGGACAATGCACCCGATTTGCGAACGGGAGAATGTGGGTCCGACCCCCACCAGGCCCAACCCACTTTTTGCTTTGTAACATAATGTAGTTTTTTTTACAAGGAGGTTTTTATGGCTACGACTAGCGGAGATATTACGCGAGCCGTCGAAATTATAGACCAGAGGATTCAGACACTTCAGCGAATCAAAGAAATGCTACTTAGCGAATTTGGATCTGAGCCAGCGGGAATGTTAAGCACTCCTTCCCATATTCCATTAATTATTACGAGTACTAAGAAAACTCGAAAGGAAATGCTCACAGAATTTTTGAAACACAACGGCCCGCTTTTACGGGCCGAAATTCTGCAAAAGACAGGAATGCCAAAGGGGACAATCGCCTTCCTGTTGAACGATAAAGAAACCTTTCAACGTCATTCAGATGGACGCTGGACCGTGCGTTAGAAAACAGAAATGGTTTACAAGAATAAATTTGGTGGCGTGCGAAAGACTAGAGAAAAGATAGCAGAAGAGCTTTTTAATCTAAAATCAGAAGAAGAGTTTGTGCGGGAGTTTAAGCGAACTATGAACGGCTGCGGGCTACAAGTCGGACAGGTTCATTTGAACCGTGCTCTTGAGATTTATAGGGCGAGGCACCGGACCTAGATGCTCTTTTTTTCCTAGTCCTTGCGATAAGCCTCTTATGGGCTAGCTCCAGTCTCTTTCTTCTCTCTTTTGCGGGGACTTGTTCCAGCAATTCCCCCATAAGCGAAGATAACTGTTTTACTGCTTGTTTTTGGGTTAATTTCTTCTTTTTGTTGGAACTCATTCTCTACAAAATATCACGACGAGGTTTTTTCCTCAACAGGATAATTGAGAATATTTTAATTTACACTTGACATGCTTGAGCGGCTCAAGTATACTCCGAGACATGAACAAACTAACTAAAGAGAAGCGAGTCCAGATCATCAAGGCTCTTGTTGAAGGCAACTCCCTCCGTGCTACAGCCCGGATGTGTGATGTTGCATTCAATACAGTCCTGAAACTTCTTCCTGAGATCGGCAAAGCGTGTGCTGATTACCAGGACGTGGTTTTTAGAAATCTTCCCTGCAAAAAACTCCAGTGTGATGAAATCTGGTCCTTCTGTTACGCGAAGGAAAAAAACCTTCCGGCTGAATTGCGCGGTAAAATTGGCTTTGGTTCTGTTTGGACGTGGGTTGCTATCGACGCACAGACAAAGCTGGTTCCTTCTTGGCTCGTCGGAGATCGTAGCGCCGAGACAGCCCGCACGTTCATGACTGATCTTGCCGCGAGACTCGCTAACCGCGTTCAACTCACCACGGATGGATATAAGGCTTATCTAGTCGCAGTAGCAGACGCCTTTGACGGAGTGCCGATTGATTACGCGATGCTGGTTAAGATTTACAATGAGCCTTACGGGGAAGGCAGCGAGAAGCGTTACAGCCCTGGGGAATGCTGCGGAGCTACGAAGCAGGAAGTCAAAGGCGACCCCGACCCCAAGCACATTTCAACGTCCTACGTTGAACGTCAAAACCTCACCATGAGAATGAGCATGAGGCGATTTACGCGCCTGACTAACGCCTTCTCCAAAAAGGTCGAGAATCACTCTTGCGCGATTGCCCTTCACTACATGCATTATAACTTTTGCCGGATTCATAAGAGCCTCAGAGTTACCCCGGCAATGGAAGCAAGCGTTACGGATCACGTCTGGTCGATTGAGGAAGTGGCGGGCTTGTTGGAAGCGGTCGAGAAATCAGCGGCAGCCTGAAAATGAGTCACTACCAAGTGAAAAATTCTGCTGTAAGAGCGCGCCAAATACAACGGGACGGGCGCAGTCGAGACGCGCGCCGGCGCCCTGCCGTCTTCGGGCCGCGCACGGTGGGAGGGCTGTTGTCTTTTTCTCCCCGAGTTCTTACGATGGGTCATGTCGAGAAAAAAAGCCGTGGTTCTTTTGAGCGGCGGCGTCGATTCATCGACTGCGCTGGCGATCGCCAAGAGCGCTGGATATGAAATTCATGCGCTCAGCTTTCGCTACGGCCAGCGTCACGAGCGCGAGATCGAGGCGGCAAAAAAAGTCGCCGGCTCTCTCGGCGTCAAAGAGCGCCTGATCATCGAATTCAATCTCCGCGCCATCGGCGGCTCGGCGCTCACCAGCGAGATCGACGTCCCCAAAGGCCGCAGCGCGAGCCAAATCTCCCACGGCATTCCCGTCACCTACGTCCCGGCGCGCAACACGATTTTTCTTTCCTTCGGCCTGGCCCTGGCCGAGAAGATAAGCGCCGAAGATATTTTTTTCGGCGCCAACCAGCTCGACTACAGCGGTTATCCCGACTGCCGGGAAGAATATATCCGCGCGTTTGCAAAGATGGCGAACCTGGCGACCAAAGCCGGCGTCGAGGGCAAAGCGAAAATAAAAATCCACACGCCGCTGATCCGAATGACCAAGGCGGAGATTATCAAAAAAGGCCTGGAGCTGGGACTCGACTACTCGCTCACGTGGAGCTGCTACGATCCCACGCCGGAGGGATTAGCCTGCGGCCTCTGCGATAGCTGCCAATTGAGGTTGAAGGGATTCAAAGAAGCAGGAGTTGAAGATCCGATCCGGTACGCTCGACTGAATTGTTAGGATGGGCGATCCTTTCTTTCTTTTTCCCGCTCTGCAGTCATCTGTCTCATAGGCCTCCCTTGTTCGGGAGTTGGATCGGCCACCTCCCCCCGGATTTGCCGACCTTCGTGATCGCCGGGCAAATGCTCGGTGATCGGCAAACCGTCTCGGCGAACAAACAGCAGGCAATGGCAGTACTTATAAATCTGCATGTCATCACAAGGGCATATCCACGTGCGATGCTTAACTTCTTCTTCCTTGTCGGGATAGAAACGGCAGGGACATAGCGGCTTGTTGAATTGGTCAAGATGACTGGCGAGCCCAAGAATAACGCTTTCGGTTATCTCTTTATCGGGATGAGTCGTTGTTCCGGTCTTCGCTGTATAGGCAGCAACCAGCTTGCGAATTCGTTCGATACTCTTCTCTGAAGGCTGCTTCATATACTAATTGTGCTGGTCAGCATAGCACGGTCTTCTCTTTCAAATAACAGCGGCGATTGTGGATTACTCAATCTTATTCTTTATCGGCTTGATGGATTTGATGTAGTCCGCGATGGCGAGCGCGTCTTCGCGCTTCATGTTCTTGTAACCCGCCGCGACGACCTCGGCCATAAGACCCTGCACGTTGTCTAAATCCGGCTTGTTTCCGGTGAGAAGCAGCTCGGCGATTTCTTCTCGCTTCCATTCGCCGATGCCGGTCTCTTTGTCCGGAGTGATATTGGGAATCGCCTCCCCGAAAGGCCCCTTCTTTGTTCCAGCGAGATAGAAGGAGCGGACGGGCGCCATAAAGAAATTTCGCGGGGTATGGCAATCGCCGCACACAGAGACATGCTCCACCAGATAGCGTCCTCTTTCAACGCCGCTCTTAGGAGCCGTTGCAGGAGAATCATAGAAAAGGCCGAACAGCTTCAGCCATAGAGGCGTGACCAGCGGGCGAAAAATACGAACGTAGACCGGCGGCCTGAAGTTCTCCTTGCGCACCGGCTTCAGAGTTCTGAGATACGCGATCAGCGCTCTCAAGTCCTCCTCCGCCATGCCCGAGTAAGCTCCGTAGGGCATGACGGGCAAAAGCTTCTCGCCGTTGCGGCGAATGCCCTTGATCATCGCATCGTGAATCTGTTGATCCGACCAATTTCCCAGACCGGTATCTTTGTCCGCAGTCAGATTGGTCGAGTAAACCTTTGCCATCGGCACCGGGAACTCACGGCCTCCTGCATAGGGAGTTCCCTTGGGTGGCGTGTGACAGGCGCAGCCTCCCGCCACGGAAAAAATGTATTGCCCCCTCTCTACCAGATTGCCGCTCGTTTCCTGAGAGCGGGCCTCGGCGAAGCCCAGCGCAAGAAGAAGCAGGAGTAAAAAGAATCGCGCTGAAAGACTCATGATCGGTGAGCGAGGCCGGCGCGGATTCTCTGATCCAGAAACTTGAGGACGGCGTAAGCGGCTTCGTTGATCGGAGCTTTTTTTCCTTTTTCGCGGAGCAAACGAACGACGATTCCATTCAAGGCTTCGTACTCCAGCGGCTTCCGCGCCTCCAAGTCTTGCAACATCGAGGGCTTGAAGTTTCCCAGAGTCTTCGAGAAAGCGAACGTCTCTTCGATAACCGACGGGGCCAGCTCTATTCCCGCAGAGCGCGCCGCTTCCCTGACCTCTTCCATGCAATCCGCGGCCAGCTTCTTCAAAGAATCCGATTCGAGGATCTCCCTGACGTTCGCGCGGGCTAGACAGGAGATCGCGCAAAAGGGAGCGTTCCAGACGAGCTTGGTCCACATGACTTTGCGGATTTCGCTGCTGAGCGCGCAGGGAATCTCAGCGCCGGACAACACTTGCTCGACTCTTTTTGCCGTCTCGCTCGTTTGTCCATCCAAATCTCCCAGGACGATGCGTCCGCCCGCTCTATGCTCTAATTTTCCGGGTGCCGCGACGGCCGCGCCAAGGTAAACGACCGCGGCTAAAACACGCGCTTTGCCCCAGCGCGCGGCGATCTTGTCGGGATTATCGATGCCGTTTTGCAGAGACAGAACCACGGTTTTCTCGCCGATCATAGGCGCCAGTTTAACCGCCGCGTCTTCCGTGTCGAAGGATTTTACGCAGAAGAGAACGAGATCCACCGAGCCGATTTCACTGGGATCGGAAGTAAAAAGCGCTCGGATATGGAGATCGCCCTGAATGCTTTTTACTTTCAGTCCCTCTTTGCGCATCGCGTCGAGATGGCTGCCGCGCGCGATGAAGGCAACGTTTTGTCCCGCGGCGGCGAGACGCGCGCCGAAGTATCCGCCCACGGCGCCGGCGCCCATCACCGCGATGCGCATTTTTTGAGCCGGGGCCATTGCTTCGAAACTCTAATAAGGCGAGAGGCGGAAGGCAAGAGGCGGAAGGCAAGAGGCGCGAGCCGCAATGCGCCTCGCGATTTTAGCTTTCTCGTTCGATATGATATGAACCAACCAACGATGGAAAAGATCGATCCGCTGCCGGACCACCTGCGCCTGCAGCGCTTTGCGATCGGACAACAGGTCCGGTTCCGCGACAAGCCGTGTACGGTTTTGCGCCGGACGACGCTGGCGTCCGGCGAGCCGGCCGTGGTGCTCGTCTGCGGCCAAGAACAATTCGAGATCGGCGCCACTCAGTTTCTTGCCGCCGTTAAACCGTGAGTTGAACGCCGCCCTTCGTCTAAGGAGAAAAAATGGGGAAGCTACCGCTCACCGTGGCCTGTTGGGATTACGACCGGACCCGGGCGCTTCAAGACGGCCGGGTTCAAGTCGAAGGCGTCGAGCTGACCTACCTGCCGCTTCGCGTCGAAGAGACTTTCTGGCGCATGCTCCGCTATGGTGAGTTCGATGCCGCCGAGCTGTCCATGGGATCCTATTTGATGGCGCGCGAGAAAGGATTTCCCAAGCTGATCGCGATTCCGGTTTTTCCCTCGCGCGCCTTCCGCCACTCCTGCATCTACATCAACACCGGGGCGGGCATCCAAGAGCCGAAAGATCTCGCCGGCAAGCGGGTCGGCGTGCCGGAATATCAGATCACGATGGCGATCTGGGCGCGCGGGATCTTGCAGCACGAGTACGGCGTGAAGCCGGAGCAGATGAAATGGTTCACCGGCGGCGAAGAACATCCCGGACGCGAGGACAAGGTGAAGCACGATCTGCCGAAGACGATCGACATCCGGCCGATCGGCCCTGAGCAGACATTATCTTCGATGCTGGAGCGGGGAGAGATCGACGCGATGATCTCGGCGCACATGCCTTCGCCGTTCGTGCGCCGCTCGCCCAAGGTGGGAAGGCTGATTCCGAATTTTGTCCAGGTGGAAAAGGACTACTACCGGCGGACGAAAATTTTCCCGATCATGCACACCGTCGCTTTACGGGAAGAGTTCTACGAGAAAAATCCCTGGGTGGCGCAGAGCCTGTGCAAAGCCTTCGCCGAATCGAAGCGGATCTGTCAGGAAGCGATGTACGAGTTTTCCGCTCTCAAGTATATGCTCGCCTGGTCGATCGCGGAGATGGAGGAAGAGCGGGAGATTTTCGGCGCGGGCGAGCTTTGGCCCTACGGATTGGAAGCCAACCGCCACGTGCTGGAAACTCTCGTGCAATACGCCAACGAGCAAGGTCTCATCAAGAGCCGCCTGGACTTGAAGAGCCTCTTCGTGCCCAGTACACTGGATGAGTTCAAGATATAAAAAGAAGGGATCGATTACATCTTTGAACTCAATCCAAAATCGAAAGTCTAAGCAAAGATATTTGAAATTTTCAGTTGAAATTTGGGTTACGGAATCGGCAAAGAGTTGACTCGCGCAAAGACGCTAAGCACGCCAAGTTCGGAAAAAAGCAAATATTTTACTTTGCGTCTTGGCGTCTTGGCGTCTTGGCGGGAGAATCTTTGTTGAAGTTGTTTTGTCGAACATTGAACAGGTAAGAATCTAAAGTCCAAAATTCTTAAAGATCATGGCCGATGAAAAAACCCCGCCGGCGGAAGAGGTCAAGTGGTGGATCGACCGCGGACCGGTCAAAGAGCGAGAGAAGGCGGAGGCGCTCGGACGCGGCATCATCGAGAAGTGGACCTATGAGCTGCTGAAGGACTACAAGCAGGAGCAGGCGGTCCGAAACGTCGTCGATATCAATCCCCGAACGTTGAAAGAACTCTCTCAGGCGCCGCTCGGCTGGAACTACGTTTCGCTGGGAGTGGGAAGCTACCCGGCCGATAAATTGGACAAGATCAAGCAGACGGTGCAACTCCCGGCGGGCGCAAGGGCGCTGCTGATCGACGCGGGTTATTCGGTCAGGCTTCTCATCACCGGAGAGCCGGTCGGCGAAAGATTGATCGACGTCAACTTTACCGAAGGACCGTCTTTAGATTATTGGGTTAACAACGAGCTGATCGAAGAGAAGCTTTTTCGCAGCGTAGACGCAGCTCTTCAGGAACTTCGCTCTACTATCCGCGGTTATTTGACCGCGCCGAAGTTAGATTGAACAAACCGCGATCCCAATTCATCCTTCATCCTTCCGCTTTCATCCTTGCATTTTACCGGCAGCCGCAGGTCTGCGGCGTGCAAGCGCAGCCCCCGCCGGCTCCGGCCGCGCCTCTCGTGTCTCCGGGCAAGAAGGCGGATAGCAGCCGCTCAACGCGGGAGCCCGCGCACGAAGGACAGGAGACCGCCTCCTCTGCCGTTCGAACAAGCTCCTCAAAATCTTTGTCGCAACTCCGGCAATGATATTCGTAAATCGGCATGGGCCTACCTTTCGGCTAACCTTTCGGTCCGCTCCGCACGGTCGCGTGACTAGCGGCCGGCTCGGGGCTTAGTGGAATGAGGCTCGTGATCTCGAGGCCATAGCCGGAGAGCCCGACGAGATTTTTACGGTTGTTGGTGAGGAGCCGCATCTTTCTCACGCCCAAATCGCGCAGAATCTGCGCGCCGATCCCGTACTCGCGAAAATCCGCGTGGTAGATGAACGACGGATTGATGTCGGTCTTTTGTTTGCCGCCCACGGTTGGATACATCATCCGCGCGGGACGCGAGGCTTTTCCCTCCGTCTGTAAGTACAAAATCACACCCTTGCCTTCCCTGGCAATCGCCTGCATGCAGTGTTGAATCACGGCGCCCGTGTTGAGAAATTCGAACCCGAACACGTCTCCCGGAATGTATTTGGAATGGACCCGAACCAACGTCTCTTCGCTGGGGCTGATCTGGCCTTTGATGAGAGCCAGGTGCTCGCTCTGGTCCACGTGGGTATTGTACACCACGGCCTGGAAGTCGCCGCCGAATTTAGTCGGCAGACGCGCGGAGCCGACTTTGTAAACCAGAGAGTCGTTTTGCAGGCGGTACTGGATGAGATCGGCGATCGTGACGACTTTGAGATCGTGCTCGGCGGCGAATTTTTCCAGGTCGGGGAGGCGCGCCATGCTGCCGTCGTCGTTCATGACCTCGCAGATCACTCCGGCGGGCCTTAGCCCCGCGAGACGCGCCAGATCTACCGAGCCCTCGGTCTGTCCGGCGCGCACCAAAACACCGCCGGTCCTGGCCCGGAGGGGAAACATGTGGCCCGGCGTCACCAAGTCTTCGGGCACGGCATTATCGGCGGTAGCGACGAGGATGGTTTGCGCGCGGTCGGCCGCGGAGATTCCGGTGGTGACTTTTTCGGTTGCGTCGATCGACACGGTAAAGGCGGTGCCGAACGGCGAGGTGTTCTCCGACACCATCATCGGCAATCCCAGATGCTTCACCCGCTCTTCGGTCAAGGTCAAACAGATGAGGCCGCGCCCGTAGCGCGCCATGAAGTTGATCGCGTCGGGCGTGACCTTCTCCGCCGCCATGCAGAGGTCGCCTTCGTTCTCCCGGTTCTTGTCATCCATGAGGACGACCATCCGGCCGCGGCGGATCTCGTCGATCGCCTCTTCAATCGTCGCGATGGCCATGTAAACGCACTCTATCTAGCCTGAATTTTAAGATCAACCGAACGGCCCATCGGCTGGCCGCGCACCTGAGAGATTTCCGGACGCGTTATTTCTCTTCCAGCAATTCGCGAAAAAACGCCCGCGCGTCCTCGCTGTCCCACTTCCTGTCGCCTATGGTCTTGCCGACGAACTCCCCCTTGCGGTTGATGATGTAAGTTAGAGGAAGCGACCAGGCGCCGTATTCGTTGGACACATTGCCGTCGTAATCCAGCAAAACTTTGAAGGTGAGACCGAGTTCGGCGAAAAATTTCTCCACCGCTTTTTTATCCTCCCTGAAATTGACCGCCACGATCTCCAGACCTTGATCCTTGAACTCCCGGTGAAGCGCCTCCATCAACGGCATCTCCTGACGGCAGGGAACGCACCAGGTCGCCCAGAAATTGAGAAAGACGACCTTTCCCCTCAAGTCCTTGAGGCTCAGACGCTTGCCGGACAGATCTTCCAGAGAAAAGTCGGGGGCCCGGATGATTTTTTCCGGACGCTCGATGGATAGGCGTTCGAAAAAATCGCGCGCGGC
>DASXUF010000162.1 GCA_036504975.1 Candidatus Binatia bacterium
CCGCCCTGGGTCAAGCCGCCGTTCATGTGCGCGCGCGGCGTCGGCTTGAACGAACCGTAGGCGCCGCCGTTGTAGACGACCCGAGCCTCCCGGGCGCACAGGCGTCCATCCTTGGTCACGCCGCTTTTCAAAAAGATCACCGAGGGATGGCGTGGACTGCCTGCCATCAACTCCTCGCTGTAGCTCCGCACGATCTTAACCGGCCGGCCTGACTCGCGTGAAAGATAGAACGCCAAAGGAATGTCGAGCAGATGATCTTTGCCGCCGAATGAGCCGCCCACGGTGACGGGATGAAAGATGATCGTCTCCTTCGGCTGGGACAGGTAATCGACAAATTTGTCCCTTATGCTGAAAGGTGATTGCTGCGCCGCCCATATATGCGCCCGGCCCTCGCCGTCTACTTCGACCAGGCAGGCGACCGGCTCGATGTAGCCCTGGTGCACGATCTGGGTGCGAAAGATGTGCTCGAAGATGTGAGCGGCCGCGGCGAATCCCTGCTCTACGTCTCCCTTGCTGGCGCGTACCACGCTCTGGACGTTGTGCAGCCCGACGGCCTTGGCGCGTACTTCCGCCATCTCATAGGAGTCATAGTCCGGGTGGAGAATCGGCGCGCCGGGTTCCATCGCCTCCAGCGGATCGAAGACCGCCGGTAGCTCCTCGTAGTCCACATCGATCAGGCTCACGGCCTCTTCGGCAACGTCCTTATCGACGGCGGCGACCGCCGCGACTTTGTCGCCGATAAAAAGCACGCGCTCGCGCGCCAAAACCGGAATGTCCTTCAGCCCTTTGCCCACCAGGCGCGGGCTTACATCTCGTGCGGTAATGACCGCGCGCACTCCCGGCAACTTTTTGGCCTTGCCGATGTCGATATTTAAGATGCGCGCGTGCGGCAGCGGGCTCCGCAGCACTTTTCCCCAGAGGGTGGCTGAAGGCGAGACGTCGGCCGTAAAGCGGGTTTTTCCCGTGACCTTGTCTCGGCCTTCGATGCGCGGTAACGGCCTGCCGACGGCGCGCTGTCGAGACTCTGCGCGATTTTTCATTGCGCCCGTGTCAAGCGGCTTTTCAGCCCTGCGTATAGTTCCACTCGAAGCTACGATCTTTATAGGCCGCCTCCGGCATGAGAGGCTGAAGGCCGTTTTTGGCGAGCTCTGCGGCGAACTTCTGCCGGATCGACGGCTCCTCGTCGACGTATTCGATTTGATCTCTGGCGATGTCTTCCACCCTTTCGCCGTAGCCGACCAGACCGCGGGGAGAGTGGAACGCAAGATATCTCGCCGGCGTCGCCCCTCGGTTGAAGTGCTGGTGGAACCATCGGTTCGGCGGCACGAAGACGCTCGCCTCCTGCCACGGGATCACGACTTTCTCCCGGCCCTCCGGCCACATGATCGAGTAGCCCTCGCCGGCGGGGATCACAATGACGACTCCGGGACCGTGGCGATGCGCCTTCTTGTAGGTCTGCGACGGGAACACGGACATGTGACCGCACATGGCCGAGTTGGGGAAGCGCAGGTGGACCACGTGACTTCCGGCGCCTCTGCCGGTTTGCGCCTGCAGGTTTTCCCACGTGCTCATGTTGGGGAAAAAGTTGCCGTACCAGAAATTACGGTGCGAGCGTTTTTTGCTGTCCGGCAAATCCGGGGAGCTTTCGGTGGGCCTGAAAGTTTTCGCCTGCGAGTATAATTGGGCCGCTTGGCCGTTCGAGAGATCCGCGCTGCGATAGGGGTTGTTGAAGAAGAATTCCGGCTCCGGAATCGTCGTCATCGCCAGCGGCAGATAATTGTAATGCAACATGCGCGCGGGCCGGTCGCCTTGCATGTTGCTGAGCTGATGCGTGGCGTTGCGGGGCAGCAAAAACATGCTGTGCTTCTGCCACTCGAAGCTCTTCTTGGGGCCGCCCTCTTCGCCCCAGACGGTTGTCAGCCCGCGGCCCTCGACGACATAGACGATCTCGTCCATGGCGAACTTGAGCGGCGGCAACGTTTTCCCCGGAGGGATCTCCGTCACCCTCGCCTCGCTGACCTCTTCCTGTCCGGCCAGGACTAAAAAGGCGCCGTAGCACTCGCGCGCCTTCCACCAACCCAGATCCAGGGTCCTCATATCCGGGACATAGTATCCCCGGTGGATCGGTATACCCTGGGATTCGATCCAACGATCATACGCGCTGACCATGCTCCAAAATTCAGGTTCTTTTGCGGCCACAAGGCACCTCCAACGGCTCGATGCAATTTGTATTTTCTTTTTGGTTGCGGCATGGCCGCTTGTGTGATTCGTTTGTTTATCGCACAGAGGCATGGTTTTCAAACTAGAGCTGCTGAAAAAAGAGTTTTCGTGCTTCGACGGGCTCAGCACGAACGGAAAATCTCCAACGATTCAACACCCGCCCCGTTCGCCCTGAGACTTGTCGAAGGATGAACAGGGTTTTTCAGCAACCCACTGCCCTCGCGGCTTGGTTTGACAGCGTTTTCTCTGTTCTGTTAAGTTTTTTTCGTCTCGGCATGGGAGGCGGAATTCTATGATGACCGAAGAACAAAACGAGCTTCTGAGCCGCACCGGACCGGGAACACCGTGCGGCGAGATGCTCAGGCGCTACTGGCTGCCGGTCGGTCTCACTGAAGAGATAACGGCCGGCGGAAAACCCAACCAGATCAAAGTCATGAGCGAGGATCTGGTGCTGTTCCGCGATGATCTCGGGCGGCCGGGCCTATTGGCTCTCAACTGTTCTCACCGGCTCACCTCATTGGCCTATGGCCGAGTCGAAGACGGAGGCATTCGCTGCGCGTTTCACGGCTGGCTCTACGACATCGAGGGGAAATGTCTGGAGCAGCCCGCCGAGCCCGACCCGTTCGCGGATAAAATTCGCCACCTCTCCTATCCGTGCCGGGACCTTGGCGGATTGATCTTCGCGTACCTGGGGCCGAATGAGAAGATGCCGCTTCTGCCTCGGTACGAGGTCTTGATTCGGGAAGATGGCAGCCGGAAAGCCGACTGCTATCGGATCAACAGCAACTACCTGCAAAACGTCGAGGGCGCGGTGGACACCGTCCATTTTTCCTATCTGCACATGGACCGGTGGTCGAAGGTGAAGCACAAGCTCTCCACCTTGCCGAAGCCGAAAATAGAGTTCAGGGAAACCGACTACGGTATCTGGCAGAAATCGCTTCTACCGGACGTCAGCCGCGAGGTCACCCAGGTGGTCTACGCCCACTTCTTCATGCCGGCCGGTTTTATGAGAATTCAGGAGAGTTTGAACAGGAAAGTCGGCGTGCAGAAATTTCAGTCGTGGTACGTGCCCATCGACGACGAACGTACGATGCGCTTTCAGGCAGGATTTACTCCGCAGGGCAAAGACGGCAAGCTCTACGCCTGGCCTGCCGCGCATGACTCGACGCCGCCCGGGCCCGAGAACGAATATTTCCGGGACTATGAGAACGCCGATACCATCTCGGGCATTCCGGTGAACGCGCCGGGGACCGCGGTCAAGGGCTTTCTCGCGCAAGACAACATGGTCAATGAGTCGCAGGGCGCCATCGTCGACCGCCGCCGCGAGCATCTCGGCGCGTTCGACAAGGTGCTGAGCGCCATGCGCGTCATGTATCTCGTCGCGATCGACGACGTGCGCAAGGGAAAGGACCCGAAGCACATCTTTCGGGATGACGCTAAGAATCAGATGGTCCGCATCGGCGGCGATGAAGAGCAGGAGTCGGTGTGACGCGGTTTGCCGACAAGGTAGCTCTGGTCACCGGCGCCGACGCCGAGATCGGCCGGGCCATCGCGGTCGCATTCGCGCGGGAGGGCGCCGCGGTCGCCTGTTGTTGCCGCGCCGCGGAGCAGGGACGCGAGACCAGTCTGGCGATAGAGCGGATCGGCGGAAAGACAGTTTTGATAGAAGGCAACGTGGCGCGCGAGCGCGATGCGGAAGCCGCGGTGAAGAGAGCGTTGGATGAGTTCGGCCGCCTCGACGTGCTGGTCAACTATGGGGCTGCCCGCCGCGTCGTCGGAACGATCATGGAGATATCGGATGAAGATTTTGCCGAGGAGATGGACGCCGACTTAAAGAGCGTAATCGCGCTCTCGCGCTGCGCGATTCCGGCCATGGCGAAAAACGGCGGCGGCGCGATCGTGAATCTCTCGTCCCTCGCACGCTCGGGCGTCAAGGGGCGCGCGCTGCGCTCCGCCAGCAAGGCAGCTCTAAGCTCTTTAACGCGCGCGATGGCCCTGGACCATGGACCTCAGAACATTAGGGTTAACGCCGTCCTGTTGGGGCCGACGCTTACTTCCGAAATGGCGCGCAGACCCGAACAGATGAAGCTGCTGGAAGAGGAATCGGCGCTGAAAAAACTCCACACGCCGGAGGACGTGGCGGCGGCGGTGCTGTTCCTCGCCTCGGACGACGCCAGACGCATTACCGGAGTCTTGTTACCGGTCGACGCCGGCAGGTCTCTTCCAAGATTCTAACTCCCCTTTATTCTGTCTCTGGAATTCAGACCGTTTTACCGTGCGGGGAGCGGATTCCCGTTTAAAATGGAAATTCCTAAGGCAGGTCAAACAGGGAATCGAGATGGAAAGATTTTTTATTTCGCGGTCGCCGCTGTCTTGGCGGCCGCCGCGCCGTCGGCGCTATCCGCGGCGATTGTGCTGGATGTGCCTTGTGCCGCCTGTGAAGTCCCGTTGACAAAAAGCTTAAAGCCGCCCCAGCCGAATTCTCCGACGGCAGCCCCCGTCCCGGCATCGTAGAGGTCTATCAACATGAACTTTTCAGGATGCCCGGCCAGATAGTGCGAGAAAATCTCGACGAATTGCTCCTTGTCTTTCAGATCCGCTTTGTTGAAGCCTTCTCCTACGTAGAGCTTGTGCGGGCGACGAGTGCCGTCAAGGCGGGTCCAAAACTTGTAAGCGTCTCCCTGAAGAAGATCCAACCATTCCTTAAACTGCGCCGTTTTAAGTTGCCAGGCTTTGAAGTCCTGGCCGTGAGAGAAGGAGGGCGACAGCAGGAACAAGAGGAAGAATCCGACGACTGTTCCTCTCATTCCCGTCTGTCGCCCCATAAGAACTCCTTAGCGTACTTTTATCTCGACCCGCCGGTTCTTCGCCCGGCCTTCGGCGGTCTTGTTATCGGCAATGGGCTTGCTCTCGCCGAATCCTTTCATCGTGATCCGGCTCGCATTAACGCCGCGCTTGGTCAGGTAGTCCTGCACCGAAGCGGCGCGCCTTTCCGATAATCCCTGGTTGTATTTCTCCGTGCCGACCGAGTCGGTATGGCCTTCGAGATCCACCCTCTTGTCCGGATTCTCTTTGAGGAATGCAATCAGGCGATCGAGAATCTTGGCCCCATCCGGCTTGATAGCGGTCTTATCGAAATCGAATAGGACGTTGTCCAAGATAATCGTCCGCTCCACTTTTGGCGCCGGCGGTGGCGGTGGTGGCGGCGGTGGCGGTGGCGGCGGTGGTGGTGGTGGCGGTGGAGGAGGAGGCGGTGGCGGTGGCGGTGGTGGCGGCGGTGGCTTTGGTTCCTCGGTCAAGAGATAGGCCAGCACGCCGCAAATTAGAGCGCCGGATACAAAGCCGATCGCAGCACCTTTGGCCGAATTGATGCCTCCGCCATGACCGCCTATTTGCGGGCCGGCGGCGCCGGCTCCCGCTCCAACAACGCTACAGATGCCCGCTCCGATAAGCGCATTCTGCTGCCTTCGGGTCATGCCCGCACAGCTGCTCACGAAAAAGACTAATGCCACCAGGACAGCTAACCTAGCCTTCTTCATCGCTACCTCCCTCTCCAGATACAAAATTGTGCTAATTTATTACAAAAAGGAGTTGGCTTGTCAAGGGAAAAATATGCCAAAAGGGGACAACGAAATACCCGAAATTGCCGGGTTAAACGTTATCTGCTAGCCTGAATAGTCGCGAATTCTCTAGGAGGGATCATGATCATACGGTCCAATCGGCTCGCTATAGCCCTACCCCTCGCCACACTCCTATTCACGCTTTCAGGATGCGAAAAGAAAGAGCCGCGCCAACCTGAGGCCAACGTTAATGCGGCGGAACAGACCCAGCCTTATACCACAACGCAGGAGGTGCGGGTGCGGAGCGGGCCGGGAACTCGATATAAGATCGTCGCCGAAATTAAGAGCGGCACCCTAGTCAATGTCGCGGGGCGGGAGAAGGGTTGGCTCAAGGTCGTCTCGAAGCAGGGAAATCCTCCCGGGTACATCGATGAACGATTTGCCAAACCCGTCGCTGTCCCATCGCGAAGCTCCGCTCCGCCTGCCCAAGGGGTATACACCACGATTGCGGATGCCGACGTGAGAGAGGGGCCGGGCTTGCATTACAAAGCCGTCTCCAAAATTGAAAAAGGCAAAGAGGTTGATGTCGTTGGCGGACAAGGAGATTGGTTGAAGGTGCAATCCAGGCATGGCAGACCTCCAGGCTATATCGAGAAAAGATACGCCGAGCGCGCGCCGACTAATCGGTAGAAAAGCCCGAAGGACAATTCACTTCTGCGGAATGATCTCGGTAAAACCGGCGACTGAAGCCGATACTTCGAAATGGCCGTCAGGGCGCTCGGGCAAAGGAGACTGAGGCCGATAGGTAAATGGCTTGCTCCCACCCGAAGGGACGTCTCCTTCCACCGTGCTGTACACGGCGTCGCCGGGACTTTGCTCGCCCGGGTGCATCTCGTTGTTCCAGAGCCAGGTATAGCGGATCAGCAGTTGCACATCCCGGATGGTTCGGGGAGATTTGTTCACCAACTCTCCGGAAACCACACCGTCTTTGACCGTTAAATTACGGAGCGAAACAACCTGAGTCGCCTGTTCCTGAGACATCAATGTCGCCGAGCGCGCGGCATCCGGCTGAAATTCTATTCCCGCGAGAAACGCCGAGAGCACCGCGAACACGACCCATTGCGCCGACCGTTGCTCGAAACGTGCGTTCATAGCGTCATCCCCCTTTCATCACCTCGAAAGATTTAATACCCCTGAACCCGCATCAGTCAAGGAGCCTGCCGTTAACCCCTGACAGAGTTACGTTGCTACTACAAGCGCCGTTGTCCTTCTCGCCGTAAGAGGATAAACAGAGCCTATGCAAAAAAATCTAGCTTCGTATCGCGTCATTTACGGCGACACGGACCAGATGGGAGTCGCCTATTACGCCAACTATCTCCGATGGTTCGAGATGGGAAGGACCGAACTGATGCGGCAAGTAGGCGTGCCCTACACTGCCGTCGAAGACGCCGGACTTTTCTTTCCGGTCAGGGAGGTTTCATGCCGCTACCTCAAACCGGCGCGGTTCGACGACGAGCTCACCGTCGAGACTACCCTCGCCGCGCTGGGCCGCGCGACGCTCGATTTCAGCTACAAGATCGCGCGAAAAAACGACGGACAAGTCCTGGCCGAAGGCTGGACGCGCCACGCCTGTGTGGATAGAAGAGGAAAGGTCGCCAGGATCGCGCCGAAGTTGGAAGCGGTCTTGAAGGCCGCGCTGGCGCAAACACCTGATACGGATACAAAGGGCGCGTGATACGACCCTTTCCAATTTAGCCTGTTGCAGGCTATTCTAGGGTTGTCGGGAGCGCCTAACGGAGGAACAGCGAAATGAAGACTTATCGAGGAACCGTAAGAGGCAATACCGTGGTCTTGGAGGAGAAGCTAGACGTGGAGGATGGCCGCGAGGCGCTTGTATTGGTCAAGGCATCGGAGGATGAGGAGAAGGAGATCGTTCAGCGTCAGAAGGCTATGCTAGCGAAGGGGTTCGAGATGGGGAAGCTGCTTTATAAAGAGCGGGGGGAGCTGCATGGCCGTGGAAGATAAGCTCATTGATACAAATGTCCTTGTTTACGCATATGACGTATCGGAGAAGGGAAAACACGCAATCGCCCGCAGTTTGTTGAATGA
Source organism: Candidatus Binatia bacterium (assembly GCA_036504975.1). Lineage (NCBI taxonomy): Bacteria > Candidatus Binatota > Binatia (SeqCode) > Binatia bacterium. Next base: position 7,890 of record DASXUF010000162.1, read on the forward strand.
AGTTTGGGAACATGGCGGCGGCGTGGTTGCCCTTCAAAACCTGTCTGAGTTCTTTGTTGTTGTAACCAGAAAAGTCCAACGACCTCTTTCCGTCTCAAAAAGCCCGGACTATTATAACCGACATTCTCCGCTCTTCTCGCTGGCTTGTCATTGACCGTCAGATAGGAACTATGTTGAGGGCAATCGACCTGGTCGAGGAGACCGGCGCGCCTTATTGGGATGCGCTCATCGCCACTTGCATGCTGGAGAATGGAATAAATACCATGCCCGATTCTCGACTCTCGTACTTTATAAGAGCAAGTAAGATAACCTCGTAAGCCATGTTCTTGGCAATTCTGGCGTACTCTCGCAGGGCTACGGGCCTGTGCGACCCTTGATCAGAGGCCAAGTTATACAAGGATCTGACTATATTCCAATCATAATCGGCGAGGAATCCGACGCTCTTGAGATAATCAAAGGCGGCGTGTTCGCCTGTCGTTTCTGCAATTTTTCCGTCTTTTCGGTTCTCAGACAAAGCTTTTGCAATCGTCTTGAAAACTTCGGAAACTAAGACGCGGACTCTATCAATACAAGTCGCATATTTCGTAGGAGTAAACTCAGCTTCATCAAAGTGGCTGTCGATTTCCCTAATCAGGGAGACAATAGGCCCTTGACCAAGCTTTGCTTCCCACAAATTTACGACTCTATCGCAGTCGGTGTTTATTTCTGGGTTAATGTCAGCAAGTTGCTTCTCGATGATTTTTAGTCTTGCTACATTAAGTCGGTCTTTAACCCAAGAGCCATATTCCCTAGTTCCACGGAGTAAATTCTCGATGTAGACATAGGTTGCGTCATCCAGACACTCGTATTCGTGAGTGATTATCAGCGCGAGCATTCCCATCGTGTTATCGAAAGCAACTTCGTCGTCACCTCTTAGCGCCAGGAAGCTGGCTTCTACCGCTTTTTTTAAGGCATCGATTTTATACAGCACGAAAAATATCAAATACCCGATTGAGCGGTACGGGGATGCCTTGGTCAAATGTGAGGATAGGATTGATCTGAAGCTCTCTTTTTCGTCGGGCGGCAAAGAGGAGAACAGTTTTAATAGAACGCCCGCATTTTTAGATTTAATAGTGCCAGCTTGGCTTCTATTATAGTAGCCAACAATTCGGGGATCTTTCCAGACGTGCTCCAGGTACCAGGTAAACCAAAATCAAAGCTCCCCAACCCGCCGCGAATACGACCGTTAGCTTGATAAGCTCTTTTCTCTTCAGTTAAAATGATCTCTATCTTGTCGTTTAGAGTTGCCATTGTGATCTCCGCCGCTATCTATTGAAAGAGATATCGCGCGTGGCTTCTTAAGGGGCCTGTTTTAGGGCGTCGTCTATCTCCTCTCCCACTTCAGCCTCCGATTCAATCGACTGATGCCTTCTCAGCGCCTCCAATGACTCCGGCGTGCCGATCTCTCCCAACGCCCATGCGGCGTGGCCGCGCACAAGCGGCTCGTCGTCTTGCAGCGCATCGATCAAAGCAGGAACGGCTTCGCGACTCTTTAAATTTCCCAGGGCGACGGCGACGTTGCGGAGAAACCCGCGGCGTTTGGCGCGGAGAATCGGGCTGCCTTTGAAACGGCGGCGAAATTCTTCGTCGGTGAGAGAAAGCAGCGGAATCAAGTCGGGAGCGTAGAGGCCGTCGCGCGGCTGAAATGATTCTTCGCGCGTCGGCTTCGCCTTGACGTTGTAGGGACAAACCTCCTGGCAGGTATCGCATCCGTGAACTCGATCATCAGATAAGAAATGCAGCGACGGGCGGCAAGTATAGATACTGCCCTTATCTACCCCGTTTTCCTTACGTCAGCAGATTTAATCATGCCATCAATCGAGAGATCTTCATCCAACTCCGGCCAATGGATACCATACCCAGAGGGAGACACGACAAAATTCATCTTCGTTCGCTCAGCCGCCGAAGCGAGCCTTTTCGAATAAACGCGGAGATCAATCCGGAAATCCTTTCCGTCAACTTTCATCAGGAGATAATGTTTGTTAAAGCGAACGTTGCCTATCTCATGATATTTCTTCAACGTTTTCTCCTCTCAAACTTGTCCCATTCGCTCTCGATGTAGTCAAAGTACTCAAAGATGATTTTTTTGACTTCCCTTTTGTCCGTCCCCGTCATCCTGTAGCTATAAGCTTCCTGCACACCAAAATTGCTCCTATCTAGCCAATATTTACACTCCTTTTCGGCCTTTTGGCAATGGATGTGGATGGGCTCATCGGCCTCGTTGGCATAGAAAAAGAAGCGCCACCCACGGATAAAGAGAATTGTCGGCATCCATCAACCTACGAACGATCCCAGATTAACCCAAATCATCTGCCCTATGTGAACAGAGCCTAAATTAGGCCGCTCGTTCAGTGGCCGTCAAGCGTGGCCTGAGTTATCGCCTCTTCGATCTCTTCTTTCACCTCACCATCCGATTCAACCTCTAATCGCTTTGTCAGCGCGTCTAGCGATTCCCCCGTACCGATCTGGCCCAACGCCCAGGCCGCGTGCCCGCGCACCAACGCATCTTCGTCTTGGAGCGCCTGGATCAAGGCCGGTACGGCTTCGCGGCTCCTCAAATTTCCCAGGGCGACGGCGACGTTGCGGAGAAAACCGCGGCGTTTGGCGCGCGTAATCGGGCTGCCTTTGAAACGGCGGCGAAATTCTTCTTCCGTTAGCGAAAGCAGCAGAACTAAGTCGGGAGCGTAGAGACCGTCGCGCGGCTGAAATGATTCTTCGCGCGTCGGTTGCGCCTTCACGTTGTAGGGGCAAACCTCCTGGCAGATGTCGCAGCCGAAGATGTGATTGCCCATGAGCGGCCGCAGATGGCGCGGTATCGGGCCTCTCAGCTCGATCGTGAGGTAAGAGATGCAGCGGCGCGCGTCGAGAACGTATGGACCGACGAAAGCGCCGGTCGGGCACGCCTTGAGGCAGAGATCGCACTGGCCGCAGCGGTCTTTGATCGCGCGGTCGTAAGCCAGCTCGATACTAAGAAACAGCTCGCCGAGAAAAAACCACGAGCCTTTTTGCGGCGAGATCAGATGCGTGTTCTTGCCGATCCAGCCGATCCCTGCGGCTCCGGCTATTCCCCTCTCAAGCACCGGCCCAGAATCGACGAACGCGCGCCCTTCGACCGGTCCGGAATGAATTTTCCTGATTGTCTCCAATAACAAATCCAACTTTTGTTTGACGAGATCGTGATAATCGTCGCCCCACGCATAGCGCGAGATCCATCCCTCGGCGCCTGCCGGGTTCTCAGGCCTAGGCGGCGGCGTGAAATAATTCATTCCCACCGAGATCACCGATACCGCCCAGGGAACGAGCTTCTTCGGATCGCGGCGCAGTTCCTCGGTCCGGTTGAGATATCCCATCTCGCCGCCGAGACCTTTCCTCAGCCATTTTGCGAACGATTCTTCGTGAGCGGGAACTGCGACAGGTGAAATCCCTACCAGCTCAAAACCGACGCGCTGCGCCTCTTCTTTGATGATCGCCGACAATACCGTTTGGTCCGTAAGCTTTTGAGACTTCATCATCTGTTTATTGTCGTCATGCCGGAGAGCCGCCTCTTTGCGAATCTGCGCCACTTCGCCTCCTCTCCCTCCGCTGGAGGGAGAGGATAGAGGTGAGGGTG
>DASXUF010000163.1 GCA_036504975.1 Candidatus Binatia bacterium
AATTTTTGGTTTTTGCTCAAGGTTGTGTTCTTCCCGTCGACGGGGCGGACAAGATGATAAAGTGAAAACAGGCACCAGGCATTAGGCTCCGCCACAATGACTGGCGGATCAGCCTTCGGCCGAAACAGGCAATAGTAAAAAACATGAAGAAAAAAATCATCAGCTTCGTTCTCGGCAGTTTGCTCATCGCTCTCAGCTCCCCCGCCGAGGCGCAGCAGACTGGAAAAATCTTTCGCATCGGTTACCTGGATGGAGGCACTGCTTCCGGTAGCGCGGTCCTCGTGAAGGCGTTCCTGCAAGAGCTGAGCAAGCTTGGATGGATCGAGGGAAAGAATTTCACCATCGAGTACCGATTTGCCGAGCAAAGGCCTGAGCGCGTACCTGAGCTTGCGGCGGAGTTGGTTCGTCTTAAGGTAGATCTAATCGTGGCCTCAGGGAGGGCGCCGGGATTGGCGGCCAAGAGCGCCACCACGAACATCCCCATCGTGATGGCGAGCTTTCCGGACCCCGTAGCTGCAGGGTTGGTTGCCAGTCTGGCGCGGCCGGGAAGCAATGTCACAGGGTTCTCGAACTTAGCCCCCGAGCTAAATAGCAAAAGACTAGAGGTACTCAAGGACGCAGTCCCCAAGCTCACGCGAGTTGGAGTTCTGCGGCAAGCGGGAAGGCCTGTATCAACATCCGACGTACAGACGGATCTCAGGGCTGCGGGTCCGGTACTAAAGCTAACATTGGTGGAGATCGAGTCCGAAGCCGACGCCAAAGGATTAGAGATCGCGTTTCGAACCGCAAAGCAAAAGCAGGTAGGCGCGATTATGATTAGCAGCGGTTTGCGATTTTTTGCCGAAAGAAAGCGCATCGTCGAACTTGCCGTCAAATACCGGTTGCCGGCTATTTACCCACAGACGGAGTATGTCGATGAGGGCGGCCTCATGTCGTATGGGACGGACAACACTGACCTCTATCGGCGCGCGGCTGTTTACGTGGACAAGATCTTGAAAGGCGCCAAACCGGCCGATCTGCCGGTGCAGCAGGCAACGAAGTTTGAGTTCGTGATCAACCTCAAGGCGGCAAAACAAATCGGTCTGACAATTCCAGGCCGCGTGCTCGAGCGGGCAAATCAGGTGATCAAGTGATTTTAGATTCTTGCCCTAGAAATGTTAAAAGAGAACGAATTCAAGAAAATATGTCGCGCCAAGACGCCAAGAAAGCAAAGAAGTCGAGAAATCCCCCTTACATCCCCCTTTGACAAAGGGGGAAAAGAGGGGGATTTAAGGAACCCTGGCGCCTTTGCGTCCCTTCGGCGTTACTAAGGGCATGCTTTGCGCGAGGCACGCTGTTTCCGATGCTTGTTCCGACAATCGAAAATCTAAAATCGAAAATCCAAAATCGTATTGGGGGTGAAGCTTGGCATTTCGCACCATAGGAAAGGCGCTGCCGCGCATCGAGGGCGAAGGGAAGGTCACCGGTCAAACGAAGTACGCGGCGGACTTGCCGTTCGAAGATCTGCTGTGGGCCAAGGTGCTGCGCGCTTCGGTGCCGCACGCGCGCATCGTCAAAGTCGATACTGCGAAGGCCAAGACGTTGAAGGGCGTCCACGCGGTTCTCACCGGGGCCGATGTCAAAGATATCTTCGTCGGCACGAGGGTCAAAGACCAGCCGGTGTTGGCCTATGACAAAGTCCGGTTCGTCGGAGACGCGCTCGCTGCGGTGGCGGCGGAGAGCGAAGCGATTTCGGATGACGCGATCGGACTGATCGATGTCGAGTACGAAGAACTCCCCTACGTGGACGATCCGGTCGAAGCGTTGAAGCCGACCTCACCGCTGGTTCACGAAGATCGAAACAAGTATAAGAACGCGCCTAAACTGCCGGAAGGCATGCCCGGCCACAACCTGCAGTCTCACGTCGTATGGAAAAACGGCGATCTCGACGCCGGATTTAAAAAGGCCGCGCGAATCTTCGAGCATACTTTCCGCACCCCGCTGTCGCACCATGGATACATCGAACCCTGCGCCTGCACGGTGCACGTGCACGACGACGGGAGCGTCGAAGTGTGGCCGTCAAACAAAGGTCCGTGGGGCTTGCGCGAACAGATGGCCGAAGACTTCGGCGTTCCCAAGGAAAAAATCAAGGTGCACATCGTCCACGTCGGCGGCGACTTCGGCGCCAAGGCATCGTTGATCGACGTGCCGATCGCTTACCATTTATCGAAGGCAGCGGGTGGAAAGCCCGTTAAGCTCGTTTTCGATTACACCGAAGAGCTTCTCGCCGGCGGTCACCGCCATCCGGCAGTGATTCATCTGCGCACCGGAGTCGCACGGGACGGAACTTTCACGGCGGTCAAGGGGACGATTCACTTCAGCGGCGGCGCCTACGGCGCGCCAAAAGCGAATCCGCAGGTGACGGTGCTCGGCGGGCGGCGCCTGGCGAGCATGTATCGCGTGCCGGCGATCATGTGCGAGACGTATTGCGCATACACCAATCAAGTTCCTTGCACCCAAACGCGCACGCCGGGCAGTCCGCAGGTCGTGTTCGCCTTCGAGTCGCAGGTGGACATCATCGCCAAAGAGATGGGCATCGATGCTCTCGAATTGCGCCGCAGAAATATTCTGCGCGACGGCGATGCCAATCCCATGGGTGAAAAGTGGAGCCATATTCTCATGGGCGAAGTGCTGGAGCGCGTCGTCAAAACTTCCGGCTGGAGGAAGGGCGGCGCGAAGAAAAATCGCGGCTGGGGGATGGCGCTCTATGATCGCGGCACGCCGGAAGGAAAAGCGAGCTCGGCATTAACCCTGGAGGCCGACGGCAAGGTCAACATCCTCACCGGAGTGCCCGACGTCGGTCCCGGATTCTATACCATCAGCCAGCAGATGGTCTGTGAAACGCTCGGGCTGCCGCCGGAGAAAGTCGGCGTGGTTTTCAAAGACACCGATAGCTTGCCGTTCGATCCCGGCACGGGCGGCAGCAAACAGACGAATACTTCCGGTCACGCGGTCAAAAAATCGGCCGATGAGGTGCGCGAGAAGCTGATCGATTTGGCGGCGCGGGAGTTAGGCTGCCGGCCGGACGAGATTCAGCAGCAGGGCGGCAAGCTCACGGCGCCCAACAAACAGTCGACAACGACGCAAAAGATGATCGAGCTGGCTGTGAAAGAAAACGGCGGCCCCGTCTTTCACCTGACCAATTTCGTCCCTGAGAAGATGCCGAAGGTCACCGGCTTCGCCGCGCAAGTGGCTGAGGTGGAAGTTGATCCGGCTACCGGCCGCGTGAGGGTGTTAAATTTGACCACGGCGCACGATACCGGCACGGTGCTCAATCATCTCACCCTGACGGGGCAGATCGAAGGGGGAGTGATTTCCGGGTTTGGCTTTGCGCTGATGGAAGAGAATCCGGTGGTCGACGGCAAGATCGCGACATTAACTTTAGGCGAGTTCAAGTTGCCGTGCATCGCCGACGTGCCGCCGTTGAAGACTGTATTAGTCGAGAGCCCCACCGGCCCAGCGCCGTTCGGCGGCAAGGCGATCGCCGAGAACCCCAACGTGCCCACGGCCGCCGCCATCGCCAACGCAGTAGCTGACGCGGTCGGCGTGAGAATCTTCGATCTGCCGATCACGGCGGAGAAAGTCTACTTGGGCCTGCCGAACGGCAAGAGGAGTGCGTCGTGAGGATGAAAGCAAAACTAGAATTGGCGGTGGCGGTCGCCGTCTCGGCGCTGTTCGCGCTCACCGGCCAGGGACTTGGGCAGGAGAAGAAGGTCCTGCGCGTCGCCTTCGTGAGCCTCTCCTGGCATCAGGAGCTGCCGTTTAGAATCGCGCGCCTGAAGGGATACTTTAAGCAGGAAGGCATAACGATCGAGCCGATATTGATTCGCGGCGGCCCCGCGGCGATCGCCGCGATCGCGTCGGGCGACGTCGATTTCGGCAGCATCGGCGGGGCGCAGGCGGCGATCCGGAGCCGTTCAAGAGGGCTGGACATCTTCATCACCGGGTCCATCTCGAGCAAAGTAAACTATACCGTTCTCGGCGGCCGCGACGTAAAGCGGGTCGAGGACTTAAAGGGAAAGATAATCGGCGTGACCGGGGCGGGCGCGTTCTCCGATTTCGCCATCCGAATGTTCTTAAAGAATAACGGTCTCGACCCGGACAAAGACGTCATACTCCGCGCGCTCGGCGGCACCGTTGTGCGCGTCTCCGCGCTGGAGAAAGGCCTCATCGCCGCCGCGCCGTTCTCCGCCGAAGAGGCGGTGACCCTCCTCAACAAAGGCTATCCGATGATCGCGAACCTGAGCGAGTCCCTCGCCATTCCGCAAAGCGTGCTTGTCACGCGCGGAGAAACTCTGGACAAGTATCCCGAAAGCTCGAAGCGCTTCTTGAAGGCGGTGATCCAGGGCGTTCGGTTCGTTCGCAGCAACAAGAAAGAAGCGCTGCAAGCCGGCTACGAGAGCGGCCTCAAAGGCGATCCGGACATCGTGAGCCGGGCGTACGATCTCTATTACTCCGCTTACACGACGGATCTCTCCGTCGCCGCCGAAGGAATGCAACTCATGCTCGACGAAGACATTCGCACCGGCCTGGTCGATAAAAAAATGACGCTCGATAAAGTGATCAACGACCGGATTCTAAAAAAAGCGCAGGAAGAATTGAGAAAGGAAGGGCGGTTGAATCCGTGATGGCCTTAGACTTGAAAGTGCTTCCCCAACCAAGGTAAACCGTAGCCATGGCAATCGTTAAAGTGGAGCATCTCTCGAAGACGTTTACCGACTTCAAGGCTCTCGACGACGTCAGCTTCGAGTTCGGCCACGGAATTCTGAGCATCCTGGGACCCTCGGGCTGCGGCAAGACGACTCTCCTCAGGTGCATCGCCGGTCTGGAAGTTCCCGACGATGGCTCGATCTACATCGACGATAAGGTCCAAACCGACATTCGCAAGGGCACTTTAGTGCCGCCGTATTCGAGAGCGATCGGATTTGTATTTCAGAACTACGCACTCTGGCCGCACATGTCCGTGTACAAAAACGTCGCCTTCGGCCTCAAGCTTCGCCACATTCCGGAAGACGATATCAGAAGGAGAGTGCTGAAGACGCTGGATCTGGTCGGCCTGCCCAAGCTGGAAGAACGATATCCCTCCCAGTTGAGCGGCGGCCAGCAGCAGCGGGTCGCGCTCGCGCGCAGCCTCGCGATGGAGCCGCGCCTCATTCTTCTCGACGAGCCGCTGAGCAACCTCGACGCTAAATTGCGCGAAGAGATGCGGGTCGAGCTCAAAAAGCTGATCAGGAAGGTCGGCATCAGCGCGATCTACGTGACCCACGACCAGGAAGAGGCGTTTGTCATTTCCGATTCCGTCATCGTGATGGATAGGGGAAAAATTCTCCAATACGCCACGCCGGATGAAATTTACAATCGGCCCACCAGTCACTTTGTCGCCTCCTTTATTGGGCGTTCCGTGCTGGTCGACGGCCAGGTGCTGCGCGCCGATGGAGAAGATTGCTGGGTTGCCGTGCCGGAGTTCAACCGAGCCACGCTCGTGTGCCAACGGACCCAAAACACCGTTGCCGGAGGCACCTGCCAGCTCGCCATAAGAACCGGAGAGATAAAACTCAACAGCCGGAAGTTCGATCAAGCCAATAATGTCCTGGAAGGATTCATGACAAGCCGCGATTACCGGGGCGGCCTCACCGACCACAGGATCCGGGTCGGCTCCAGAGAAATCGTTGTCACCTCGCACAAGCTCTGCCCCATGATCAACATCGACGAGGACGGAGAGAAAATATTTCTGCACATCGATAAATCCGCCATCAGCATCATCGCTGCTTACGCGCCGGACCGGTCGCAGCAAGCAAGCGCTTGACGGCATTTGCCAGCCTGCTTAAGGAGGCCCCATTAATTTCAATGCGTTAAAACTGGCGTATCGGCAGGGCGCGCTGATTCCGCTCGTCTCCAGCGTCGTGGCGGGCTCGCTCATCATCGCGCCGATCGCGATCGTACTGTACCGCAGCTTCACGACGACGAGATTGGGAGCGGCCGTAGGCGCCACGATGGAAAACTACGTCCGCGCCTTGAGCGACCCGCAAATCGTGCCGATGATCAATAATTCAATCGTCTACGCGGCGGGCTCGGCGCTACTGGGGACCGTCCTGGGCGCGCTGCTTGCGTGGATCGTCGCCAGGACGAATACCCCCGGGAAGGCGCTGGTCGAGCTTATGCCGCTCTACCCGATCTTGATGCCGCCGATCATGAAGAACATCGCCTGGATTCTGTTGCTTTCTCCCCGGTCCGGAATTCTGAATAATTTTCTTCAGGAAAATCTCGGAATCGAAACGCAGATCTTCAATGCTTTTTCCATGTCGGCGATGATATGGGTTTTCGGCCTTGCCTGTGTCCCGCTCGGGTATCTTTTCCTGCTGCCGGTTTTTCTATCTTTCGATCCCTCGCTCGAAGAAAGCGCTTACATCGCCGGAAGCAAACCGGTGCGCACGCTGCTGCGCATCACGTTTCCACTCGCGATTCCGGCGTTCCTCTCGGCATTCGTGCTGAATTTCTTGAGGGGTCTGCGTTCGTTCGAGACGCCGGTGCTGCAAGGTTCTCCTGGGGGCATCCACGTCTTCGTCTCGAAAGTATACGACTCCATGTCGATCGCATTTAACCCCGGTCTGGCCACGGCTTACAGCGCGGTGTTGATTGCGCTATCGATTCTCTCGCTGCTTTTGTACGTGAGGACCACCCGCTTTTCCGAGCGCTATGCCACGATCACCGGCAAAGGCTACAAGGTGAAGGTCATCGATATCGGCGGTTGGAAGTATGTCGCCTTCCTGGCGGTCTTTGCTTACTTTCTCCTAGGAATTGCCATACCTTTCGTGGTCCTGATCGTTTCTTCCTTGATCCCCTACTACGATTACGAGACGTTCATGAAGTTTCCGGCCAACATCAGTCTTGCCAACTATTATCGCGTGATGCATCATCCGAGCTTCGTCAGCGGGCTCTACAACTCTCTCGGCCTTTCCGTCGTGATCGCCGTCGTGACCGTTCTCGCCGGCATCATCATGGCCTTCACCATCTACCGAACCAAGGTCTACGGCAGCAAGGTCTTTGAATTCATCGGCACCATGCCGCTGGCTTTTCCGCCCCTGGTTCTTTCCCTCGGCCTGATCCTGCTCGTCATCGGCACGCCGCTTTACAACACGCTGTGGGCGCTCGGCGCCGGGCTTTTCGTCGCCTATTTTCCCTACGCTTTGAGAAACGCCTCCGGCGCCATCGTCAATATTCACAAAGAGCTCGACGAAGCCGCGTGGGTTCACGGCGCAAGGTGGCGGCACGTGTTTTTCCAGGTGACGCTGCCGCTGCTCAAACCGACGGTCGCCGGCGCGCTCTTTTATATTTTCATCGAGGCGATACGCAACGTCGACGTCGCCGTGCTGCTCGTGGCTCCCGGAACCGAGTACGGCCCGGTGACGCTGTTCGAATATTTCCGGGTCGGCCAATGGGCGGAGGCGGCCGCCGGCGGAGTGATTTATCTGATCATTTTGATTCTCGCCGTCTCCATCGCGAAGTGTGTATTTAAAATAAAGTTCAGTTTGTGAAATAGGTTGAAACTCGGGGGTCGTTGCCGATAGTATGCGTCACACAGTCGTTCTCTAATCGAAAGGAGCATGATCATGGGAAGAAAATATTTGCCGCTCATCGCGGTACTCGTTCTTGCGCTCACGCTCGGTCTGAACGGTATCGGTCAGGCCGCCTCCGCGCCGGAGGATCCGTATAACAAGACCGCCGCCGCTCTTTACGAGCAGGCGAAAAAGGAAGGGGCGGTGGTTGTCTACTCGGTTTGGGACGTCGAGCACATCGTAAAAATCCTCGACGGATTCTCCAAACGCTATCCGGGAATCAAGACGTCGTATTGGCAGGGAAGAAACCCGGAGATCGTCACCCGGGTAATGACGGAGTTCCAGGCGGGGAAGGACAGCGTCGATGCGATCCTTTCCGACAACGCCCCGCCGGTCATCAGGGCCGCCGGAGCGATCATGCCCTACGAAACGGTGCAGAAAGACTTCCTGGTCTTGCACGATCCGACCATGCCCGTCGTCAGCCTGCAGATTCAGGCGCTGGTCTACAACACAAAAAAGATGAAGCCGGCGGATCTTCCGAAGACCTGGGAAGACCTTGCCAATCCCAAATACAAAGGCAACGTCGCCCTTGACGATCCGATGAGAGCGGGCCCGTTGAGCACTCAGCTTGCGGCTCTCAAAGATCTGTGGAAAGACGATGGGCGGTTCGCCCGCTTCGTCAAAGGACTCAAGGCCCTTGGTGTTCCCGTGCACAAAAGCACCAGCGCTATGTTCAGGCTGGTTGTTTCAGGGGAATACGCCATCGCCGAGCCCGCGTTGCTGCACGATACGATGGAAGAAAAGGAAAAGGGTTCCCCGATCGATTTGGTGAAGAGCGCTCCACCCATAGTTTTCCCGCGTTACGCGGGGATTTATGCCAAGGCGGCGCACCCGAACGCGGCGAAACTACTGACGGAGTGGCTCATCTCGGCGGAGGGACAGAAAACGTTGGACTCGGTCGGCAGGGAGGCATCGCGCAGGGGCTTCGAGTCGAGAACCTCCATCGAGCACGCTTACCCGAAGGGAACCAAGCCGATCCCGGTGAACGACAAGGGCTTCATGGAAGATCCCAAGAAGTGGCTCGACACGCACGTCAAGCCGCTGTGGGAAGGATAATAACTCGTTTTCCCAATCGAAGGAGGTATCTATAAGAAATATTTGACTGATTGGGGCCCTAAAGAAATCGTGCATAGGGCCGATTAACCCTTAAATACCAATCAGCGAAAGGTCTCTTCCCGACAAGCGCAAACCTCGAGGAATCGGGGGACGCAAAGCCACGGGTCCTGGTAGGGATAGCCGGGTTGCCGAAGGAAGAAGCCCGAGGACGGGACCTTTCTTGTGAAAACAAGGAGGTCCTATGTCCGCATGGCGATCGCATCCTCGTTTTGGCACTGCAAGCTTTCATCTCCCTGGTTGTCTTCGACTTCTGCTGCTGGTCTTCGCTATCGTCCTTGGTCCCGCGGCCGACATCCTTTCAGCGGCCCAGCCTCTTCGTCCTGGGGAGGTGGAGTTGGAAGGGACGTTGGAGGTTCTCCATGAGGACCGCCATACCGGCAGCCGCTACCTCCACTTTCTCAACACCGCGACCGAGCGTCTGGAACTCCGATTCGCTAAAAATCCTCCGGCGCTCGAAACCGGGCAACGGGTAAAAGCCAGGGGAAAAAAATCCAAAGGCGTCCTCGCGCTCGACTCCGGCAGCAGCGTGCAGACTCTGTCCGCCGCATTGTCCAACACTTTCGGCGCGCAGAAGACGCTCGTGATCCTTGTCAACTTCCAGGATAAAACGACTCAGCCTTATACCGTCGCCTATGCGCAAGGTGTAGTGGATACGACGAGCAACTTCGATCTGGAGAATTCATTCCAACAAACATCCCTCGATGCCGACGTGGTCGGTTGGTACACGATCGCCCAGAACAGCACGGTGTGTAATTACACCAACACGGCCGATCTTGCTGAGCAGGCGGCTCAGGCCAATGGAGTTGACGTTTCTGCTTATCCGCGCCGGGTCTATGCCTTTCCAGACACCGCCGCCTGCAACTGGTGGGGACTGGGAAGTGTTGGAGGCAATCCGTCCAAAGCGTGGATTAATGGTAGCTTCCAACTCAGAGTTTTGGGTCACGAGATGGGACACAACTTCGGCCTCTATCATTCGAAGTCCCTGAGCTGCGATACCACCGCGTGCATTGCACAGGAGTACGGAGACCGCTGGGACATCATGGGCAACCCTGCCTTCGTGAACCCCGGCCATTTCACCGCCTTCCAAAAAGAGCGGCTTGGATGGCTGAACTTCGATGATGGCATTCACGTCATGCCGCCCATCACGACCGTGACAACGGACGGTGTTTATTCGATCGGGTCTTATGAGTCTCAGGACTCCAATCCTAAGGCGTTAAAGATTCTCAAGTCCACCGATCCTTCGACCGGGAAACGCACCTATTACTACGTGGAACATCGGGCAGGCAGCTCCGACACGCTGCTCCCGTGGGCCGTGGTCCTGCACACGGGCTCGGAGTCGAGCGCCGATAGTAGCTACATGTGGGACCTGGATCAGACAACAGTGGCGACCGATTGGGAACTAAGCGTCAGCCAGACTTACAGCGATTCGGCAGCGCAGGTCGCTATCGCTCTCATGTCGGCTGACAGCACCGGGGCCACGATCAATGTGACGACGGGGCAGGCGCCGTGCGTACAGTCAAATCCAACGGTTTCGCTTTCACCTTCTGCAGCGCAAACGATTTCTGCCGGGAATTCCGCCGTGTATTCAGTCACGGTCACGAATGGGGATAACAGCTCCTGCAGTTCTTCCAGCTTTAACCTGACGGCGGCTGCGCCGAACGACTGGACGGCGGTTGCGGGCGCTTACTCATTGAGCGTTGCTCCGGGCGAAAGCGCTTCCACATCGCTCCAGGTCAGCTCGCCAAGCACGGCGTCGGCCGGAGGCTATAGTTTCTCTGTGACCGCCACGAATAGCTCGGATGCAAACTATACGAGCACTGCCTTGGGAGCCATCTCCATCTTTGGCTGCACACAGGTGAACCCGACCATAACTTTTTCGCCTTCCGGGACGACGTCGCTGGCTGCCGGGGATACTGCGAGCTATTCGCTCACCGTTGCCAATAATGACAGCAGCGCATGCAGTGCATCGAGCTTTAGCCTGGTGGCGGTTGCGCCAAGCGGCTGGACGGCGACTTCCGGCGTTTCCACGCTGACGATAGCTCCCGGCGGCAGCGCAACCACCACCTTGCAGGTAACTGCGCCGAATACGGCAAGCACCGGCAGCTACAGTTTCTCGGTGACGGCTGCCAATGATTCGAGCTCGGGTCATGCGGGCACGGCTTCGGGAACGATTTCGATCGTCGGCTGCACACGGGCGAATCCGACGGTGGTAATCAATGGACCGGGGTGGCTCGCGCCCGAGGATTTCATTTATTACGGAATTTTAGTTATTAATAACGACAGCACTTCCTGCGGTTCATCTGACTTTAACCTCAGTTCCGTCGTGCCAAACGGTTGGCCCGCATCGTCGATATTCAGACCTACATTGACGATCCCTCCGGCTGGAGGGCGAGGGACTACAAACGTCTATGTCTCAGCGCCGCTTGGAGCGACTGTTGGAAACTACAGCTTCTCCGTCACCGCTAGCAATAGCGTGAGCCCGGCGTATTCAACGACGACGCACAAGCCGGTCTCCGTTATTTCCTGTACTCGACAGAATCCGATAGTGACTCTCTCGCCCGGGACTGCCTGGGTGATCGGGACAACGGGAACTTATACACTTACAGTGACAAACAACGATAGCAGTGGATGCCCCGGCGTATATTTCCTGTTGGACTATAGTGCCCCGTGGCTTTTTGGGCCGACCCCGGTCCCTCCGACGCCCACGCTCGCGCCCGGCGCCAGCTACTCGTATACGTTTCAGATGGTGGCGCGTCCGGAAGCTGTGGACGGCGCGCTCGGTTTTAAGTGGCGAGCGACGCACCCTTCGACGGCTAATCACCAAACGTGGGCGAACGCCACTCAGATGTGTTGCAGCGGCCAGCTCGCAATCACTGCAACCTCGGATAAGACAAGCTACAAACGCGGCTCGCTTGTGACGAGTACGGTCAATGTTCGCCTCGGAACGACGGCGATTTCAGGGGCAAGTGTCACCACGAAGATATTGAGCCCGACCGGCGCGCTTTTAGCCACGCTCGCCGGGATAACGGATGCGAGCGGCAACGCCGTTTTCAAATACCAGCTCGCAACCAAGGCCGTCACCGGAGCGTACAAAGTCAACGGGAGCGCCGCAACGAACGGTTACAGCGGCAGCGCAACAGCGAGTTTTTCCGTGACGACGAAGTAAGAGGCGAAAATAATCAATCGGCTACGAAACCGCGCACGGCTCCTGCATTCAGAGAGCCGGCGCGGTTTTCCGTTATATCCTGTGCTATGCTGTGTAAGTTGAGGATGAAGATAACAGCTTTCGTGGCGTTCACGCTGCTGCCTTTTATTGCGACAACCGGCTTTTCTCAATCCACGCCAGCGCAAATTGAAGTTCTGACGGAAAAACTCCTGACGTTGAGCGGCCAGTATCAAAAGGCCGGCCGCTTGGAGCAGCCGAGCCTTCTGAAGGAGCTTGTCGCCGTCGCCGCCGAGCGGCAGGAAAGACTTGCTTCGCTCATCGCAATGAATCCGGGAGAAGTTTTACGGCTTGCGATCGCAAGCGATCTGCGCGCTATGATTCCCTCTCAGGTTCAGCTCTATGTCGAAGAATGGGTGGAAGTCGATGGCATAGTCGAAGTCCTGGCTGAGGATCCCCCAGGCCGGTATCTCCATTTCCTACAGACCTCCACAGGTCGCTTTGCGCTTCACTTCGCAGGGAGCAAAACACCCGGGCTTGTAACGGGCAGCCGCATCCGAGTCAAAGGCGTCCG
>DASXUF010000164.1 GCA_036504975.1 Candidatus Binatia bacterium
CGCTGAGTTAATGACCTAAGAGAAATCACACCACAGGAGAGATCATGGCTGCGATCAAACTTTACGACTTTCTTAGCTCGCCCAATTGCCAGCGCGTCAAGGTGGTTCTCGCGGAGAAGAAGCTTCCCTATGAAACGATCCCGGTCGACCTCAAGAAGGGCGAGCAGAAGAAAGCGGAGTTCTTGAAGCTCAACCCATACGGAAAAGTGCCGGTCTTGATCGACGGCGCGAGCGTGCTCTACGAGTCTCTCATCATCAACGAGTATCTCGACGAAAAATATCCCGAGCCGCCGCTCATGCCCAAGGATCACGCCAAGCGCGCCAAGATCCGCATCCTGACCGACTACGGCATGAATCACGTGGACGTTCCCTACCAGAAGATCCGCCGCGAGCTGTTGAAAGACGAGAAGGAGCGCGACCAGGAAACGATCGACAAGGCGAAAAGCGATCTCAAAAACCTGTTGCAGCGTCTCGAGCGCGAGATCGGCAGCGAGCCGTATCTGGCGGGAGAATTCTCGCTCGTGGACGCGGCCCTGATCCCCCGATTCATCCGTATGGAAGGCATGGGCGGCCTTCCCGATGCGTCCTTGCCCAAGCTCGGCGCCTGGCTCAAACGAATGAAAGAGCGTCCTTCCGTCAAAACCATTCTTTAGCTGAGAAATTTTGAGTTTTGGGACAATGAGCCGATGCGATTGACTCGAAACTCGACGCCCGAAACTCGAAACTTCTTTTCCGCATTCTTCCATCCCCTGTTCCTCTGCTGGCTGCGCAAGACACAGCCGCAGACGCGCGGCGAGATTTCGTTACCGGAGCTCACGAAAGAAGTAAAAGTCCGCTGGGGCCCCTATTGCGTCCCGCATCTTTACGCCTCCACTCAACGCGACCTGTTCATGGCGCAGGGATACCTTCACGCCCAGGAAAGACTCTGGCAGATGGATATGAAGCGCCGCTTTCTCTGCGGCCGCACGGCGGAAGTCATTGGAAACCGACCGATCCCGTGCGAAGGGATTTCCGTCCACATCCGCGACAAGGGCGCCGTCAATCTGGATTATTTTTTTCGTCTGGCGGGAATGCGCCGGGCCGCGGAGGCCTCGCTCGGCCGCTTGCCGGCGCGTCTCGTCGAATTTTTGGAGGCTTATAGCGCGGGCGTCAACCGCTACATCGAAACGCATCTCAAATCGTTGCCGCTGGAGTTTCGCCTGCTCGGCTACGAGCCCGATCCGTGGCGCCCCGAAGACAGTCTCACGATCGCCAAGGGATTCGCGTTTTTTCTTTCCACGTCTCTCTTCACGCGCGTCACCTGGACGGCCATAGCGGAAAAATTGGCCGGCCATCCGGATAAACTGCATTCCCTCATGCCGAGCTATCCGGCGGCCGGCCCCAGCATCACCCGTCAAATCGCGGCGGACTCGCGCGCGCTGCTCCAGTTCATGAGCGGCACTTTCGAGGCCGCCGGCTGGATCGCCGCCGGCCAGGGGAGCAACAACTGGGTGGTTGCTCCCTGGCGTTCCGCGACCGGCGGTCCGCTCCTGTGCAACGACCCGCATCTCAGAATGGAACAACCGTCCTTCTGGTACCTGATCCATTTACGGGCTGAGCGCGACGGAAAGGACGAAGAAGAGTTCGATGTTCGGGGCGCATCGATTCCAGGCTCCCCATGCGTCCACGTCGGCCACAACCGGCAGATCGCCTGGGGAGTCACCGCGGCGCTTTGCGACGACGCCGATCTCTATCGCGAAAAGCTCCACCCGGCGGAGCCCGACACGTACCTCGCCGACGGCGACTGGATCCGGATGCGCTCGGAAGAAGAAAAGATTCCCGTGCACGGCGGCAAAACCGTCACAAAGAAAATCCGCTTTACCCGGCACGGCCCGCTTCTCAGCGACTTCACGCGAAGAGAAGACACCGACGGCGCCGAGGAGGCCCTCGCCTTCAAATGGACGGCCCACGATCCAAGCCGCGAGCTATGCGTCCTTCACGGCATCAACCGGGCGCGCGACTGGAAGGAGTTCCGCGAGAGCCTTTCGCACCAGACGGCGCCGACGCTCAATTACGTTTACGCCGACCGGAGCGGCAATATCGGCTACAGCCTGGCCGGCAGCATTCCGATCCGTTCCGCGCGTCCGTCGTTTCTTCCTCTCCCGGGCTGGGGCTCCGAATCCGAATGGAAAGGTTATATCCCCTTCGAGGAGCTTCCCTGTCTTTATAATCCGCCCGAGGGCGCTATCGCCACGGCCAATAACGACATCGCGGCCGGGGGATATGCGTACCACCTATCCGACCTTTTCGATCCGCCCTACCGCATACGCCGCATCAAAGAATTGCTGGCGGCGAAAAAGAAGTTTTCCGTCGCGGACATGGCTGAAATTCAGCAGGACGGAATCTCAACGCACGGAAGAGAGATAACGGCGATTCTTAGCCCGGATCTCGCGGCGCTGGCGGAGGGAAACGACGCCCTCGGCAAGGCGGCGGAAAAATTGCTCCGTTGGAACGGCGATTGTTCGCCAAACAGCGTTGAGGCCGCGCTCTTCCAGATATTTTACCACCGCTTGACCGGCCGTCTGCTTCAGCCCGCGCTCGGAGAAAATCTATACCTCGCCTACCTGGAAATCTTCAACCAATCGCTCTTCCCGGTGGAACAAATTCTCCGCGATTCCGCCTCGCCCTGGTTCGCTCAGCAGCCGAGGCCGGAGCTGGTCGAAACAAGTCTGCGCGAGACCTGCAACGAACTGCGCGGCCGGCTGGGCGACAATATGGATCAGTGGACTTGGGGCAAGATCCACACGCTCACTCTGAGCCATCCATTAGATGGGAACCGACTGCTGCGCGGATTTCTCTCCGCCGGACCGTTCCCGGCGTCGGGAGACGGAGTCACGATCAACATCGGATTCTATCGCCGCTCCAAGCCCTACCGGCAGGTCGTCGGGCCGTCGCTCAGGATGATCATAGACCTGGCCGCCCTCGAACGTTCCCTATTCATCACGTCCTCGGGCCAGTCCGGCCATTTCTTGTCGCCGCACTATCGCGATCAGACGGCGCTGTGGCGAGAAGGAAAATATATCCGATTATCCGATGATGCAGATGTCACCGACGCGCCTGCATTGATCCTGACTCCGGCCGACTAGACAGCGGTCTTGCGTGATGCCATAGTAGCCCCGTCTAAGGAACCGTCTTATGGCCGTAGCGCGACTCGCAGTCGCCTTCCTGCTTTTCGTCGCCTTTTATATTCCGCAGTGTCTCCACGCCCAGACACGGCCGCAGAAGATTACGATCGGCGGCGCGCAGTCCCTCGTCCCGCTGGCGGAGAAATTTTCCGCCCGCTTCCGCAAAGACCATCCTGAAATCGAGGTGGACATCCGCCGCGCCAACTCCAACTATGCCGTCATCGCGACGCAAGCCGGCGAGATCCAGATCGGCCTCGTAACGAGGAATCTCACCGCCGCCGAAATAGCCGCGCTCCACGTGGAGCCGGTCGGCCACGACGCGATCATTTTTCTGAGTTATCCGTGGAACCAGGCGACGAGCCTGACTTTGGAGCAACTCAGGAAGATTTACCTCGGAAAAATCACCAACTGGCGCGAGGTCGGCGGCGAAGACAAAGGCATTGTGCCGCTGACGCGCGAGGGCAGCTCCGCGCTCCATACGATGTTCATCGACAATCTTTTCGGCAAAGGCTTCAACGGCTCGGAAAAGGCCTTCGTTCTCCGCGCCAACAAAGAAAAGATCCTGCGCACGATCAAGCGCGTTCGCGGCTCGCTCGGTTACGGCATCGTCGGCGTGGAAGAGGCTCAGGACGAGGGAGTCAAGGTGCTGGCGATCAATGGAAAGTCTCCCAACGAGGAGAATATCGTCCAGGGCGCTTATCCGTTCACCCGGCCGCTGCTTCTGATCGGCAAGGGCCCGCTCGACCCGCCGGTCCAGGCATGGATGCGCGGGTTCGCGAAATTCGCCCATCGAGCCGAGGGCGAGCGATGAAAAGCGTCCTGCACAAACTGCTGCTCTCTTCCCTGGTGATCATTCTTCTGCCCATGGGCTTGGCGATCCTGTGGACGTCCAACACTCTTTCCACGATCCTGGAGCGGCGCTTTGCGGAAAAGTCGCGCGCCCAGGCGGAACAGGTCGAGCTTCTATTGACCGAAAAACGGGAAACCGCCATCGGCCTCGTCCACTGGATCGCGGAGATGCCGGGAGTCCGAGAGGGGCTGCAAAAACAGGACCGCGCGACGGTATTCCAACTCCTTCTGCCGTTGGTCGGCTCGGTCCAGATGGACTTTATCGAGATTCTGGATCGGAACGGCAGAATTTTTCTCCGCGTGCACGATCCCTCGGTATACGGCGACACTCCTCCGCTGGCGAAAGACGCCCAGGGACTGCTGCACAGAACCGGCGAGATGTCCAACTATGGCGTCGAGGAGCGCGCCGGCAAGGCCTACCTCCGCGCCGCGGAGAGCATCGAGGGCAACGACATCCTCGGCGTCGTCATCGCCGGCTATGCGCTCGACCGCGACCTGATCAAAAAACTGGAGCAGGTCGCCGGCGGAAAGATCGTCGTCACCGTCGGAAACCGCACGTACACATCCGACAAACCGGGCAAAGCCGCTAAGCGATCATCCCCGGCTGCGGCCATGAGCGGCGGCAATCAGGAATCCGAATGGCATCGAAGCGGCCCGGCGGCTGCGCTCGAGATCCGCCTGCCGCTCGTCACCGACCGGGAAGCCCAAGGCGTCATCTCGGTTTTCTTTCCTTCCCGCGAGATGACGATGGCGATCCGCAGTCTGCAGCAGGCCTTGCTCTCGGTCGCGCTGATCGGCATCGCGCTGGCCTTTTCCGTCTCCTGGATTTGGGGCCGACGATTGACCCGGCCGCTGAAGGAGCTGGTGCGCGGCACCGAGCAGGTCGCGGCAGGAAATTACTCGGCCGCGGTCGGGATCGACTCCAAAGACGAGATCGGCGTTCTCGCCGCTTCTTTCAACCGCATGCTGGAAGAGCTCGGCCGGTCCAAAGCCGAGGTCGAGAGCTACCGCCGGGAGCTCGAGCGGAAATTCGCCGAGCGCAGCAAAGAGCTGGCCGACACGGAGAAGAAACGCGCGGCGATGGCGCACATGATCGCCCACGACCTCAAGAATCCCCTTCTCGGGATCAAGAAAACTCTGGAGCGCCTCGATCAGACGCCGCCGGAAACGAACGGCGGCCAGCGCAAAAAAATCCTTCAAGACCTGGTCAGCGCAGGCGACCTCGTTCTCGGAATGGTCAACGAGATGCTCGATATTTACCGCTCCGATTTCGGCGACCTGCCGCTCGCCCTCGGCCCGCTTCGGGTCGACGAGCCGATTCAGACGAGCCTCAGGATCCTCGGCCCCGAGATCGAGGAAAAGAACCTCGAGATCGTGGTCCGCTCCGCCGCTGCCGACATTATTTTGACCGCCGACAAAAGAAGATTGACGCGCCTGCTCATCAACCTACTGAGCAACGCCATCAAGTTTTCACCGCACCAAAGCCGCATTCAAATATCGACGGCGCTGGTCGGGAGCGACGAGGGACGCGGACCCTCAGCGGTCATTCGCGTCGAGGACGAGGGCGACGGCATTCCCGAAAACGACCTGCCGAAGATTTTCGACGCATTCTACTCGCGCGACCAGGGAAAGCTCGAAACCGGGACCGGCCTCGGCCTCCCCTACTGCAAGCTTGTGGCCGAGGCGCACCGTGGAAAGATCTGGGCTGAAAGCCGGCCCGGCGGCGGCTTCGCGGTTTCAGTCGCCCTGCCATTGAACCCCGAGGAGGAGCAACAGGCCTATGCCGATCAAGATCATGATCGCCGATGATGAACGGCTCTTTCGCCAGAGTCTCAGAAAGCTGTTGGAAGGCGTGCGCGATATCCGGGTCGTCGCGGAAGCGGCCGACGGCCAGGAGGCGGTGGTCCAGGCGCAGGAAAAAGAACCGGACATCGCCCTCCTGGACGTGCGCATGCCGAAAATGGACGGGATCAAAGCGGCCAAGCTCATTTCCAGCTTGGTCCCCAAGGCCAAGGTCCTCATGCTCTCGATCCACGACGACGACGAAAAAATCATCTCGGCGCTGAGAGCCGGGGCCGCCGGCTATATCCTCAAGGACGCTGATCAAAAAGATTTCATCGAGATCATCCGCCACACCTTTCAGGGAAAATCCTGGAATTCCCCCTACCTGGCCCATCTGACCCTGCCGCGCAACGCACGCACGGCCCAGGTCTTGGAGGGCGACAAGAAAAAAGAATTTGCCGAGAAATACGGCCTGACCGAACAAGAGCTTAGGCTGCTTCACCTCCTGGCCGAGGGGCTTTCCAATGAGGAGATGAGCCGCTTGGTGAACCTCTCGCGCGAGACCATCAAGATGCACCTTAAGGCCCTCTTCAGAAAACTCGAGGTAAAAAACCGCACGGAAGCCGCCGTCCTGGCGGTACGCGACGCCCTCGGTTAGCTCCCCCCGGAGGCTGTGGATAAGTACCCCTTCGGGGAGTTGACGTCCCATGGGCGCGGCGATATAGAGTAGCGTCCCTGGATGCCTCGTTGCATGATTGCGAGTACTCAGGCGTCCAATAAACGGAGGCCGATCATGAGACGGCTAAAAAATCCGCTGCGGCATACGCTCCTCTCCGCAATTTTTATCCTGGCCACGTCCCTTTCGGCGTCGGCTCTCGAAGTCGGAGAGAAGGCGCCGGACTTCGAGCTCGACAGCACCAAGGGAGGAAAAATCAAGCTCAGCAGCCTCAAAGGAAAGAACGTTCTCATCAATTTCTACGGTTACGACTACGACCCCACGTGAATTAAACAACTGCAAGCGTCCGGTTCGGACAACTATCCAAAGTTCCAGGCGGAAAATACTGAGGTGCTGGGAATCGCCGCAACCACGCAGTTCTCGCAAAAGGCCTTGGCCGATTTCCTGAAAATCGGTTATCCCCTACTCAGCGGCGGACGCGACGTTACGGTCGTACACAAAGTTTTGAAGGCCTATGGAGTATTCCGCGAAGACCGGCTGCAGGCCACCCGCTCTTACTTCATTGTAGATAAGGAAGGCGTCGTGCGCTACAAGCACATCCCTCCCAGCCCGGGAGAAAAAGATCTTCTTCCGTCCGAAACGCTCTTGAACGAGGTCAAAAAAGTCAATCGAGG
>DASXUF010000165.1 GCA_036504975.1 Candidatus Binatia bacterium
CTCGTACCTCCCAAGGCCGAATAGTCAATTTCAGCGCGCGCGCCGCGGCGGGGAAAACCTCTTTCACGTCGAATGCATCGAACGGAGAGGCCGGATCGTAGAGAACCGCGACACGGGCAACTTTGGGAACGGCTTCTTTGAGCAGCTCCACTCAGGGAGGCGATCGAGTTTTCCCTCCGCATATCGGTACTCGAAATTAATGTTTTTTCCATCTATGTAGCCAAGCTCGCGCAGAGCCAGCCGAATTGGCTCGGAACGGATGGACTCACCGGCTGGATCGGACCCCGATAGATATCCTATCCGAGGGACCTTCTTCGCCTGCTGCGCGTGGGCGGGGACGCAAAGCGCAAAGGCATGGCACAGAGAGCAAGGCGAAAAATTTTGTTCCTCATGTGTCGGCCCTCACCCTAACCCTCTCCCAGAGGGCGAGGGAATCGGCTTTGAATCCAAAATCTAGAACCGCAATCCAAAATTCTCTGTCGCCTCATTGTCCGCCCGGTACAGCATCGACTGCGGTATCGTGACGCCGATCTGCTTCGCCGTTTTGAGGTTAATCACCAGCTCGAACTTCGTCGGCTGCTCCACCGGCAGGTCGGCGGGCTTGGCGCCTTTCAGGATCTTATCGACGTAAGTAGCGGCGCGGCGGAACAAATCCGGGAGGTTCGGTCCATAGGACACGAGGCCGCCGGCATTGACGAAATCGCTGTACGGGTACATCGCGGGCAGCCGGTTACTTGTCGCAAAGGAAATGATCCGGCTTCGGTTGGCGATGTTGTTGAACATCGGGGAGGCTATAACGAGCAGGGCGTCAGTACGCCCTTTCTTTATCGCAGAAAACGCGCCATCAAATTCGTTGGGGTCTCGCACATTCTGGGGTTGAAGTTGAACTCCGAGCGAGCGGGCCGCCAGTTTGGCCTCCGTTAAAAAGCCCGAAGTAGGTATATTCGCCGTATCGGCGAGCGCTGCCACAGACCTAAGTTTGGGCAGCGACTCCTTGAGCAACTCTAACTGTTTGCCGATAATCTCGAGGCCTGGAACCAGACTTAGCCCCGTAATGTTTCCCCCAGGTCGCGCAAGACTAGCCACTAGCCCCGACCCCAAAGGATCGGAAGCTCCCGCAAAGACAATAGGTATTGTTTGGGTCGCTTTCTTGGCCGCCAAGGCTGGCGGTGTCGATCCCGCGAAGATGACGTCAACCTCGAGCTGCACCAGCTCAGCGGCAAGCTCCGCGAGCCGATCCGGCTTCCCCTCCGCGTATCGATACTCGACGAAAATATTTTTTCCTTGCACGTACCCCAGCTCGCGCAACCCCTGGATAAAGGGTTCGTAGACCGCCGCCGTCGAGCCTGTTGATGGGATCCCAATTGTCGGGACTTTCTTCGCCTGCTGCGCCTCGGCGGGATGGAGAGAGGCGAGAATTAGAGTCGCCAGGACGAAGGCAAAGGTCTTTTTAATCATGTGCTCTTTTCGCAACCCAAAATCGCTTTACCCTTTAACCCTTCGACCCTCACCTTGAACCCTCTCCCTTCGAGGGAGAGGGAAGGGTGAGGGCGCGTTGACAAGACAGAACTCATTCGGTAGTTTCCGCTCATGGCCGACCATATCAAAATGACGCCCGAGGAAGCAAAAGCAAAAGTCGCCGCGCTCAGACAGATCGTTCTCGACACGTACGAGAAGGAGATCAAGAACCATCCGTACTTCCGGGAGCTGAGAGCCGGGACACTCGAGAAGGACCATTTGAAATTCTGGATCAAGAACTGGCACGCCTTCGCCGTCGAGGTCAACACCGGGATGGCGACGGTCTATCATCAGTTCGTCGGCTTCTTCAAAAGACATCCCGAGCTGGAAGACATGGTCGCGCAGAAGATCGGCGAAGAATTCACCACGCCGGGTCTCGGCGGCCACGCGCGCGTGCTGCTGAAACTGGGAAAGGCGTTGGGCGTGGAGCCCAAAGAGATGATCGAGGCCGAGCTGATTCCCGAAGCGCGCGGCCTGGTCGATTTCTTCGTGCGCTCCTGGATCGACGTGCCGCTGGCGGAATGTTACGCGATTCATTTGGAGGAGGAGATCTTCGGATACATCGCCCAGGATTACCGCCTCGCGCTGCCCAAGTACGGCTTGTCGAAGGAAGACATGGCCTACTTCAGGATTCACGAAGAGGCCGACCTGAGCGAGGAGCACGGCGGCACCAACCAGCGGATTCTCGAAGCGGCGCTGATGGAGGGCTACGGCCAGGAGCGCGCCGGCTGGCCGCTGGAATATTGCGCCAAGGTCGCCGTCCAGATGATGACGACTTTTTACGACGGGATTTATCGCAGGTACAAAAATATACCGCTGGGATGAGCGCGTTTTTCATCCTTCACACGTCCGCCTTCATCCTTTATACTAGAGGTGTCTTATGAAAGCGGAATCCAAAACCGAATCCCATTCTCCTCAAAACAATGCACGCGAAGCCAATCAAATAGACGAGCTGGACCGGCTGCTGGCAAAAAAGTGGCTCTCGGGAATCTGGCGCCTCAATCGCGAAGAGCGTCCGAAGGATCCCAAGACCGCCGTGCAGCCGCATCTGTGGAAGTGGGCGGATGTCTACGACAGCCTGCTTCAGGCGCGCGACCGCATCGGCATCACCCAAGGAAACGTCGAGCGGCGAACCATCCGCCTGGTAAACCCGGGATTGGAGAAGAGCGAGCTGACGACTCACACGATGCTGTTTTCCTTCCAGCTCATCCAGCCGGGAGAGATCGCGCCGGCGCATCGCCACACGATGGCCGCGATCCGCTTTATCCTGCAGGGCAAAGGCGCCTACACCACGGTCGACGGACACAAGATGGTGATGGAGGCGGGCGATCTGATTCTCACGCCGCAGTGGACCTGGCACGAGCACGCGCACGAGGGCAGCGAGCCGATGGTCTGGATCGACGGTTTGGACGTGCCGTTCGTCCAGGCGCTGCAGGTGATCTCCTTCGAGCCTTATAAGACAAATCCCCGCCTCCCGGTCACGAGCACTTCCGATGCTGCGCCCGATTACGGCATGACGCGTCCGGTGGCTTCCGGAGAGAGCGAGACTCCGCGTCCGCTGCACTACCGCTGGCGCGATACTTACCCGGCGCTGAAGCGTCTCGCGCAATCGAAACCTGACGTCTATGACGGCGTCGCGCTCGACTATATCAATCCGCTGACCAACGGCTCGACCTTGCCGACGCTCTCGCTCCGGCTCCAGACGCTTCTTCCCGCCATGCGGACGCGCGCGCACCGCCACACGAGCACGAGCATCTACCACGTTTTTCGCGGCAGCGGGACCACCGTCATCGACGGCAAGCCGTTCAACTGGGAGAAGGGCGACACGTTCGTCGTGCCGCTGTGGAACTGGCACGAGCACGCCAACCGCTCGGCCAAAGACGACGCGATTCTTTTTTCCATGCACGACGCGCCGATCCTGCAGGCGTTCGGACTCTACCGCGAAGAAGGACAGGGCGGGTTGTAAGGAGGAACACGATGGACAATCTCGCCGGCACGGTCATACCCCTTCCCACTCCTTTCGACGAGCGCGGCGAAGTGGACGAAAAAGTTTTTCGCCAGGTCATCGACTTCGAGATCGATGCCGGCGCCGACGGCGTCATGGCCTGTGGCTCTTACGGACAGGGTCCGGTGATGAGAGCGGACCAGAGACGACGCGTGGCCGAGATCGCGCGCGATCAAGTGAAGGGACGCGTGCCGGTCGTCGTTCACGTCGGCGCGCCGGATATCCAGACCGTGCTGGAACTGGCGGAACACAGCGGAGGAATCGGCGTGGACGCGCTGCTGATCGTGCCGCCATACTATTATACGGACCACAACGAATACGAAATCACCGAGCACTACAAAGCGGTGGCGAAAAAAGTTTCGCTGCCGGTCTACATCTACAACAACAAGCGCTACGCCGGCATCGACATCACGCCGGACTACGCCCGTCGTCTGGTCGAGGCCGTTCCGACGATCCGCGGGGTCAAGCTCGCCTGGGGCACGCTGCAGGAGTCGACAAGCTATATCGAGGCGCTGAAGGGACACGACTTCGGAGTTTTTCCCGGCACGCCGACGGAAACCGTCGCGGGCGTCGGCGCCGGCGTGCGCGGCACGATCGCGCCGCTGGCGAGCGTCTTTCCCGAAGTGTGCGTAGAAACCTGGCGCGCCGCGCAAACAAAAGATCAAGCGAAGGCTTTGTCGCTCCAGGACAAAGTCAAGAAAATCTACGCCGTTGTCGCCGACCTGACGAAAAAAGTCGGTCGAACGGCTTACAAAGAGCTCTACCGCATGCGCGGCATTCAGATGAAGATGTATCCGCGCTGGCCCGCGAAGCAGTTGAATGACGTGGACCGCGACGAGCTGCGCGCGAAGCTCGCCGAGGCCGGCTGGCCTCCGGAACGCTGATCCGCTCACCCATGTAAAAATCGCAGGAAGCCCTCAAGCGCGAGCCGCTCCGGGCAAGCTCGATATTTTTCTGCCTAGAGGGCCGCCTCGCCTTCCACCCCTACGGTGCTTACTCCGCTGATCAGGGCCTGCCGTGTCGCAGTACGTCTCTGCGACCTCGCCCTCCGAACTCGCACTCTCGGGCTTCTTGCCTCCACGCGGGCAGGTTTCCGCAGGGGGCGAGATTGAAAGCCGCAGGCACAGGGACGCGGAGGGTCAATGACCCGTTCGGTCCTTGGCATTCCGTGACATGTAATATCGGCGTTTGCTTCCCAGCGAATGGTTAAATGGAAATATCGAGCCACCGAAACTATTGCCTGCGGCTGGAAGGCTCGCCCCCGAGGAACCGCGGAAATGACGCTCCGCCGATGTGATCGGCGTGAAATGCATGACGCAACCTACGGCTTCCAGCCTTTGGACCTGAGCTCGTTGTTCACCTTCCGCGCAACTGCAAAATCAAAAACCCTTTCCAGCGGCGGCGGCTCTTTGACGCCCACCCTTTCGATGACGTGCTCGATCGATTTTCTCTGTAGCGCTTCGTTGATCGTCCCGTCCGGCGTCATTCCGGGCTTGAAGAGATCGTAGATCTTCGCCACCATGTCTTCCTTGAGTCTGAGAAATTTCATTAAGACCTGGACCGTCGCGGCGCGATTGTCGCGAAACGTGAGGAATCCCTTGAGCGAACCGCGAACGAAGTTTTCCGTCAGCGCTGGCTCGGACTCCAGAAGTTGGTTGGTCGTCAAAATGCTTCCCTGCAGCTCCACGAGGTCCTGCTCGACAAATGACACCAGCTCGCGAAACCCCGCGTCCTGCGCCATGAAAATGGCCGGGATCGAAAGCATGGCGGCGTCCACGGAGCCGGCCTGCAACGCGTAGAAGCGCGCGGTGCCCGAGCCCACCGGCAGGATCGCCACGTCACGTCCTCCATCGAGCCCGTGTTTTTTGAGCAGGTCGCGCAGGATCGAATCCGGACCGCTGCCGAAACTGGATATTCCGACCTTCTTTCCTTTGAGATCCCCGATCGAGCGAATCTCCGGCTTGGCAAAGAGCCAGAACATGGGACGGCTGAACGTCGTGAACAGAAACCGCATCGGCGCGCCACGCAGTATCGGCGGCAGGCTGGCGCCGCCTAGAGTGGAGAATTTCACGTTGCCGCCGATCAGCGCCTGCGTGCCCACTCCGGAAGGCATCGCGACGAGCTCGACGTCGAGTCCTTCCTCGCGGTAGTAACCTTTGTCTTTGGCAATCGCGAACGTCGCCACCGCGGGCGTCACCGCGGGAATCGCGACGTGAACTTTTCTCAGCTCCTGCGCTTCGGTGCGCGCCAAGAACGCGAAGAAGGCAAACCACAAAATCAGGCGACAAAGAATAGCCAACGCTCTTCCTTCTATGGTAGTACTCGCAGACACCGTATCCATGTAAGATTCGATGGTCAAGATGTGATGCGCGGGGCTTTCCCTCACTCCTTCCCTCTCCCAGAGGGAGAGGGAAGGGGTGAGGGTCCAAGAAGAGGTAAACCCACATGAAGTTCGGAGTTTTTTTACCCATCTCCGGCCGCGCCGCCGGGCCGGAAACTTTGATGGACGCGGCGCGCCAGGCCGAAACTCTCGGCTACGATTCCGTCTGGTGCGCGGACCGGATCATCATCCCGTGGGAAATCAAAACCCCTTACCCGTACAGCGAAGGACGAAGCTTTATCGTTCCTCCCGACCGGCCTTTCTTCGAGCCGCTCACCTGCCTGGCATTTCTGGCAGGTTGCACGGAAAATATCAGCCTCGGCATCAGCGTGCTGGTACTCCCCTACCGCCAGCCGCTTTACTGGGCGAAGATCGCAACCACGATCGATCATCTGTCGAAAGGCCGGTTGATTCTCGGCGTCGGCGTGGGCTGGATGGTCGAAGAGTTCGAGGCGCTCGGCGCCAATTTCGCCGAGCGCGGCGAGCTGTCGGATGAACAGCTCGATCTGCTCGCTGTGTTATGGAGAGATGAGCGCGCTAAATTCTCCGGCCGTCACTACCGTTTCGACGACATCGCCTTTTATCCCAAGCCGCTGCAAAAACCGCGCATCCCGATCTGGGTCGGCGGCGAAGGCGCCCGCGCGCAGCGCCGCGCCGGCGAGCACGGCGACGCCTGGTTTCCCTACTTCGTGCGCATGACGCCGGCAGAATTGGCCAGGCGCTTCGACAACGTTCGGCGCGCGGCGGAAAAGGCCGGCAGAGATCCCGATCGGATACGGCTCAACTGCTGCCTGCCGATCGACCTCGGCCGCGAGGCGCTGACGCCGGAGAAAGATCAGCTGGGCGGCTCCGCCGAGCAGGTCCGTGAAGCTTTAGAAGGTTACGAGAGAATCGGCGTGGAGCACCTCGCGCTTCAGTTCATGGTGCCGCACTATCCCGAGCGCGTCGAACAGATCGAGCGTTTCGCCCGCGAAGTCATACCGGCCTTTAAGAATTCACCGAATGGATAGACATGTCACTTCCGCTCCGCGCTTCTCAAGAATTCAATAAAAGTTCGAGTCAACAGAGAGCTTTGCCGTTTTCTGTGAACTACGAGATACATCGTCCTCTTTAACTTTAGAGCCGGCGCTTTCAGCAGCTCGAGTTTTCCCGCTTCTATATCGGAGATAACGTGGCACTTGGTGATGAATCCGATTCCGAGACCGCTGGCCACGGCGCTTTTGATCGCCTCGCCGCTCATATGGTCAGTCACTTCCATCACCGGCGTAAAAGGAATCCCGATTTCAGAAAACCTTTTTTCCACTTGCTTGCGAACGTACGATTCCGTGCCGTTGGCGATCAACGGCTGCTTCGCGATCAGGCTCAATGGCACCGAACGCTTGCCGGCAAGGGCATGCTTGGGCGGCGCGATGGCGACGATTTCCTCCTCGC
Source organism: Candidatus Binatia bacterium (assembly GCA_036504975.1). Taxonomy (NCBI): domain Bacteria; phylum Candidatus Binatota; class Binatia (SeqCode); species Binatia bacterium. The sequence continues at coordinate 7,335 of DASXUF010000165.1, forward strand.
GATACCTGTGCGCCTTCAATAGAGCGGAGCGAGGAGCCTGGCCCATGACGGCGACATCGAGTTCTCCCTCGAGGAGCTTCCGTTCCAGGACTTCACTCCGTTCTATCTTCAAGATGACTTCGATGCCCAGGTGCTGTTTTTTAAAGGCCTGGACGGCGACGGGAAGAAAAGAAGAAGCGGCGCTCGACGAGCCGCCGACTAAAATTTTTCCCCTCTTGAGCCCGCTCACCTCCGTCATCCTCCGCTTTGCCTCTTCCACCTTCCCCAGAATCTCCTCGGAAATTTCGAGCCATTCTTCGCCGAACGTCGTCAGACGAGACTTGACGCCGAATTTTTCGAACAGCTTCACGCCCAACTCGTGCGACAAAGAGGTCACCAGGGCGGTGACGGACGGTTGTCCGATCTGGAGCGTTTTTCCCGCTTCGGTAAAACTCCCCAGCTTCGCCACCGTCGTGAATACCTTCAACTGATGCAATGTCATCGGCAATAGCTCCCTAATGGGTAGACTACATGAGAACCTCTACGGGAAAAAGCGATTGGCTATCCCGCGTCATTTAGCGGGCGGAGAGTAACCGAAAAGCGGCGTTGCGTCAACTTAACGCCCGTTCGAATTTCCGCGATGGACATTTATTTGACATTGAGATAATAAAAAATCCCGCGCGGAACATGAAAGCGTCCGCGCGGTCTGCAATCTCTTGCGAAAGGAAAAGGAAGGAATGAGCGAGCTGCCGCGAGTCGCGCTGATCATAACCGGAGGGACGATCGATTCGGTCGGCAAGGATCGTCTGGACCTGGCCTGGTACATCGAAGCGGGAAAACGCTTGAACACCGGAGAGCTGCTGGACCAGCTCCCCGAGCTGAAGTCGATCGCCGAGGTCGAGGAGGTGCCTTTCCGCAGACTTCCGAGTCATGCCCTCGTCGATAAAGACTGGCTCGACCTCGTGCGGACCATCCATCAAATTTTCGACGGCGACAAAGCCGACGGCGTCGTCATCACCCACGGGACCAACACCATCGAAGAGACGGCGTACTTTCTAAATCTGGTTCTCAAGACCGAGAAGCCGGCGGTTGTCGTCGGCTCCATGCGCCCCGCCTCGGCGCTGAGCGCCGACGGATTCTTGAATCTCGTGAACGCGATCAAGGTCGCCGGCGATCCCAACTCGCGCGGACGCGGCGCGCTGCTGGTGATGAACGATGCGATCTACAGCGGCCGTGACGTGACCAAGAATTCGACCTACCGCGTGCAGGCGTTCCAGAGCCGTGACTTGGGACCGCTCGGCTACGCCGACGCCGACGGCAGGATCGTGTACTATCATCGGAGCGCGAAGAAACACACGGTCGAGACCGAGTTCGACGTTCGCGCGTTGCAGTCGCTGCCGCGCGTCGATGTGGTCGTCTCGTATGTCGGCGCAGACGGCAAGATGATCGAAGCGGCCGCAGCGGCGGGCGCCAAGGGAATCGTCAGCGCGGCGACCGGCGCCGGACGGCCGACGCCGGCGGAAGACGAAGCCTTCGACCGGGTCTACAAGGAAAAGGGAGTGATCATGTGCCTCTCAAGCCGCGTCGCCTCCGGGCGCGTCGTGCGAAGCCCGGGACTGGCCAAGCGCGGCTTCGTCGCCGGCGACAATCTCCAGCCCTGGAAGGCGCGCGCTCTCTTGGCGCTGGCGCTCACGAAAACTAACAACGCCGACGAGATCCAGCGCATGTTCGATACGTACTGAGACGATTGATTGACGGAACGAGGGTCGGAAATCGTTTTCGGCGACTATTTCGTTATCGCGTAGCAGTAGCAATCGCGCGGCTCGTCGCTGATCGTCGGGTGAACGGACCAGCGGCGCAAAAGCCCTTCGCGCTTCAGCCCGGCTTTCTCCATCACCCGCGCGGACGCCGGATTATCAACATCGCAGACCGCCCAGACCCGATAGATATCGTTCTCTGTTAGCGCCCACTCGACGACCGCCTTGACCGCTTCGGTCATGTAACCCTTGCGCCAAAATTTTTTCGCCAGGACATATCCCAACTCGAGTTTGTGGCCGTCGATCCTGGCGCCGACGGCTCCCAAGAGCCCCCGGTCTTCCTTCTCTAAAATCACCCATTGAAACGCCCTGCCCTCTTCCCACGCGAGATAGGACGCGCGCAAGTGCGCGCGGGTGTCCTCTACGTCACCGGTGGGTTTCCACGCGAGATACTTGGTGACCTCGGGATCGCGCGCATAGGTCGCAAAAATCGCCGCGGCGTCCTCCACGAGCGCCCGGCGCAAACACAACCGATCCGTCTGTAAGATTTCCGGTGGCCGCATAATTTAGAACCGACTCATGGTAGAGATCGGATTGAATTCTGAGGAGTCGCTAGCCCGCGTAGGTTCCGCTAAGCGCCCTTTTAAATTTTTCCATATCAAGTTAGAGGCTCGCTGTCTAATCGAGAATGGAACCAGGAGCCTGGCTTGCTCTTTGTCGGGACTTCTTTTGCCCTTGCAGTCCCGCCTTAAGCTTCAATACAATGGCGCGAACTCAATCCCCGGGAGGAGAAGCGATGAAGATCATCTATTTTTTTATCGCGGCGCTCTTGCTGTTCGACGTCCCGCAAGCATTTCCTCAAAATCAACTCACCGCCTTGCAGGTGGACCTGCTGATCGACGGATCGGGCAAAGATCCCATCCGCGACGCCGTGGTTCTCATCGAAGGCAAGCGGGTCAAGACTGTGGGCGCGAGAGGACAGGTCGAAGTGCCCAAGACCGCCAAAGTGATTCAGGTCAAGCACGGCACGGCCTATCCGGGGCTGATCGATTCTCACGCCCACTATAAAGACTGGCAAGGCGAGATTTATCTCAACCACGGCGTCACGACCGCGCTCGTCATCGGCAGCGACCGTCTCGACTGGATGGTCGCGCAGCGGGACGGCATCGCCAAGGGGAAGATCACCGGACCGAGACTCTTCGTCGCCGGACCGCATTTCAACAGTCCGCGCCCCGGCGAGCGCGAGCGATCGATTCGCGATCTTCAGGCCCAAAGGCGGGAAGAAATCTCGGTCGCCACTCCGGAGGAGGCGAGAAAAGCCGTCCAGGAGCTTCTCGCTTCAGGCGCAGACATCGTCAAGATTTACGAATACGCCACGCCCGAAGTGATTAAAGTCCTCACCGAAGAGGCCCACAAGCAGGGCAAGCCGGCCGGCGGCCACAGCGAAGATATTTTTATGTCCGTCAACAACGGCTTCGATTTCGTCGAGCACAACTACGCGGTGATCGCCTCCACGATCAAGGACCCGAAGAAAAAAGAAGAGCTGTTCAAAAGAAGGGCGGCGTTCAGAAACCGCATGACCACGGTGGAGTTTCATTACTACGCCGAGGAGGCGAACTTCGACGAGCTCGTCCGCTTCATGGTCGAGCACAAGACGACCTGGACGCCTACCATGGCCACGTTCTGGCGCTTTTATTCGCCCAAGCGGGAGCAGTTCAAAGAGTACGACATGAAGCTCCTTTCAACGCCGAATCTCAATTACATCCCGCCTTACTTCAGGGCCAACGTTCTTCACAATCACGAGGGCGTCGAGAAACTCACCGACCAGGAGCTTCTTGGCCGGATTCGTACCGGCTATGGTAAGCTGCAAGAATTTATCCGCCGCTACGTCAAAGCCGGCGGGAAGATCCGCTCCGGCTCCGATCCCAACTCCGTCCTGCCCGCGTGGGGCGTTCACGTGGAAATGCAACTGCTGACCGAAACGGGCCTCACACCGATGGAAGCGATCCTCACGGCCACGCGCAACCCCGCCGAGCTGGTCCGGCGCGAGAACGAGATCGGCGTCATCAAGCCGGGCGCCTTCGCCGACATCGTCGTCGTCGAAGGCAATCCGCTGGAAGACATCGCCAAAACGCGCAATATCAAGATGGTCTTCAAGGAAGGCGCGCCGGTGAAGCTCGGCTACACGAAGAACTACAAAAATCCCATCCCGCTCCTCGAAGGGGATCGGCCGCGGCCGGAAGTGGATAAACTCGCCCCTTCTTCCGTACGGCAGGGCTCGGGGCCGGTGAAGCTCACGGTGGAGGGCGCGAACTTCATGATCACCTCGGTCGCGATGTTCGACGGCAAACCGCTGCCGACCGAGGTGAACCTCGCGCCCAGACCCTATCCGCAGAACTTCGACCGCGCGACGAAGCTGACGGCGACGATCGATCCCAAGCTGATCCAAAAACCCGGCATGTACGCGGTCACGGTAACCGAGCCGGGGCCGGGCGGGGTGACGTCGAATCCCGTCTATCTCATTGTGAGATTTCCCTAGGAGAGGCATGGAAAAGATCCGGCTGGGCTACGACAACGCCGAAGGCCCGAAGATCATTTTGTTCCTGGCTGACGACGAGGGGCTGTACGAGAAACAAGGCCTGAATGTTTCTTTCGAGCGCGTGAGTCCGGTGAAGCTCGGGACGCCGAAGCTTCTCGGCGGCGAGCTCGACGTCCTGGTCGGCAATTCAGGTCCGATCGTCGAGGCCATCCTGCTGGAGAAAAAACCGCTTGCCGTGATCGGCAGCCTGGGACCGGCCAAGTTCGCGATTTTCACGCGCAGCGAGATAAAAAAAGCTCACGACTTGAAAGGCCGGCGCTTCGGCGTCAGCACGCCCGGCGCGAGCCAGGACAGGATCGCCCGCCGCGCGTTGAAACGGCTCGGCCTCGAGCCGGAAAAGGATCTTGAGATCGTTTACACCGGGTTCAACGACTCCTCGCACAGGCTCAAAGCCCTCGCGCGCGGCGAGGTCGATGCGGTCATCGGAGGAATGGAGCATGACCCCAATTTCCCCGACCTCGATGCTGCGGAGAAAATGCGCGTGAGAAAAATGATCGAGCTGACCGAGCTGGGAATTTACATCAGCGGCTCGGACATCGCCGCGTCGCGCGATTACATCAAAACTCACTCAGAAACCGTCAGACGGTTTTTGCGCGCGTTGAAAGAAGGTTTGAAACTGGCAAAAGGCCGGACCGATCTCGTCGAGGAAGCTTTCCGAAAACACCTGAGCGTGAATCCGGAGACGGCGAAAAGCAAAGCGGAGGAATTCCAGCGCCTGCCGCCGCCGGAAAAACCCTCGGTGGACAGGCGCGCCGTTCAAAGCAACCTCGACGAGCTGCGGGAGAAATATTCCGACTTGAAGTCCGTCGATGTCGCCGCCTGCATCGATGAGAGCCTCGTGTGACTATCCGAATTCCACAGCGATTGGATAACGCCGTCCTACCCCCTCTTAATCTCCCCCTTGCTAAGGGGGAGACAGAGAGGGGGTCTGCTTTTTCGCGTGCATTCAGCATCTTCGTCGTCGCACTATTTGTCTTAGCCACTGCCGCCGCCGGCGCGGAAATCAAGCTGGATCGCCTCACCGCCTCCTACCCTTCGGTCACCGGCAACATGGCGCCGCTCTGGGTCGCGCAAGACTTCCGCCTGTTCGAAAAACACGGCCTCGACGTCACCCTGGTCAATATCGCCTCCGGTTTCGTTTCGATCAACGCGCTGATCTCCGGCGACATTCAAATCGCCGCCGCTTCGAGCTCCTCCGCCATATCAGCGGCGCTCCGCGGCCATCCCGTGGTCATCGTGGCCACCTTGGGCCCGACGCCGTACAAGCTCGTCGCTCACCCGTCGATAACTTCCTTGCAGGAGCTGAAGGGCAGAACCGTCGGCAGCAGCCGTCCCGGCTCCGGCTCGGATTTCGCGCTGCGCAGATTTCTCGCCAAGGCGGGATTTTCTCCCGGCAAGGATGTGGCGATTTTACCCACGGGCTTGAGCGAGTCGGATAAGCGGGTCATGTCCATGTTGCAGGGAAAAATGGACGCGACGCTGGCGACGGCGGACACCATCGCCAACTTCGAATTGAAAGGACAGAAGATAAACGTTTTGGCCGATCTCCTGTCGATGGGAATTCACACCAGCGGCAGCGTGATCGCCATGAGCCGGCGCTTCCTGGAAGCCCAGCGCAGGCAGGCGAAGGCTTTTCTCATGTCGTTTTCCGAGGGCATCGCGACGGCAAAGCGCGATAAGGAGACAGCGTTTCAAATCTACCGTAAGCACCTGCGGGTGCAGGACCCGAAGCTGTTGGAAGTTATCTACCGCACCTCGGTCACGGAGCGCCTGCCGCTGAAGCCTTACCCCGAAGAAGAAGCGGTCAAGTTCGATCTCGAGCTTTTGGCCGCCACCAATGCCGATCTGCGCGAGAAGATTCTCGCCTCCAAACCTTCGCAGTTCGCCGATGCTTCGCTTTTAAAGGAGCTGGAAGCCGAAGGCTTCTTTGCTTCTCCGCTACGCTAATTGTTGCCATCACAGCATGGAAACCCGCGTAACCGCCCACATGGGGGTTTCTCGAAGGGCCGATGCGTGGGACGAGGAGGCACAAGCGTACTTCAGTTTTACTATTATAAGTCCCGTGCCGCGTAGCACAGCCGTATCGCATCGGCCCGGAGAGAGACCCACAGGCGGGCGGATGGTAGAACTCTGCTAGAAAAGTGTGGCGTCCATGTAAAGACTCGCGTCCTTGGGCGCATTGGGATATTGAGGCAGAAGCTCTTCGATGTACGCCTCGATCACTCTCGGGTCGGGCGCCGGTCTCCCTGTAACCTTGGCGTCCACGTATTCTTCGACCATCTTGTCGAGCGTCAGCGGGTTGGAAAGCTGGAGATGTTTTTCATAGGTGCGCCGGACAAGCTCGGGCCGGCTTCGCGCCAGCCGGAAAGATTCTTGCAGAGCGCGGGCGAAATTCCTGAGCGCATCGCGCTTTTTATCCAGCAAATCTCGCGACACGCTGATATCCGCGCCGCTAATGGCGATGCCGATATCGATGAGTTCGAGCAGCTTGTGAACTTTCACGACCTCCGCTCCCAACTCCGGCAACGCATCGGCCCCCGCCACGGTCGCGTCCACTTCGCCTCTGGCCAGGACTTTGAGGCGATCGAACGAATTCTGAAACCCCGTGTAGACGATCGTCACGTCCTTCGCCGGATCGAGGCCGAGCTTTCTCAGCGCCTTTTTGGTGTTGCGGTCGACGCTCGCGCCGTCGACGCTGCTGCCGATTTTTTTGCCGCGCAGCTCTTCAATCTTGGAAATCCCCGGACGGCTGAAGAACGTGACGGTATCGGGGCCGAGGTTGGCGATCACGGCGAGTTTTTTCCCCTCAGCGCCGATGGCGCGCACCACGGGCTCCGAATTCCCTAGGAAAAGATCGATCTCCCCCGCCAGCAGCTTGGGAACGCCGAGCGTGCCGGGACTCACCGGAACCAGCTTGAGCGCGATGCCATGCCGGGCAAAGATTCCCTCATCGATGCCCAGCGGCACCGGCACCTTCTGCCCTCTGAGATTCGTGTAGCCGAGCGTAAACGTCTCCGCCGCAAACGAAGCTGACGCCGTTACGAGTAATAAAAAAGTCGCTGCAAGAATGAGTCCCCGACTTCTTCTCTTCATCTTTCCTCGCGCCTCACGCCGGAGCCTGCCCTGAGCTAGTCGAAGGGCCTCTCACCTATTTGAACTTCACCATCAACGGCTGCGGGTTCGACACAGCGCCGCCCAATCCGTCGTGAACGACGTTGATGCGGTACGTCCCGGCGCGCTGGATCAGCTTGGGATCGATCGTCGCCGTGACTTCCCGGAACCGCTCGAAGTTGTCGGGAAAAGAGCCGGGCTTCGACTCAATTTTTGACGGCAGACGCTTGCCGTCGAGCGTGACGACGGCGGTGCTGAGAAAGTTCTCGCCGGTGACCTTGAGCGTGACGGGACCCGCGCCTTCTGTCACTATCTTCGGATTGATCTCGTCGATCTCCGGCGCCGGACGATCGGGGTCGGGCCGCGGCACCGGATTTTTGAAATCTTTATTGTAGCCGAGCCGGACGGCCTGGCCGTCTTTGAAAACCATTTTGATGTTCCGAGTTTTGGCGATGTCTTCGAGGGGATTTCCCTCGACGACGACGATATCGGCGAAGCTCCCTTCCCGGATGGCGCCCAATTCCTTTTCTCGATGGACCATCGCGGCGGGATTTTTTGTCGACGCCAGAATCGCCTGCATCGGCGTCAGGCCCATGTCGACCAGCAACTCCATCTCGGTGTGGATCGATTCCGCCGGGAGCACCGAATTGGGATCAGAGCCGGTGTGGATTTTTCCGCCTGCTGTGGCGAAGCGCCGGACGAAGTCCGATAGCTTTTCATAGCCCACCTGTATGCGCTTGAGAAGCTCCTGGTCTTTTATTTTTTCGATTCCGTCGAAATAATTCTCCATGTTGGCGGTGAAATACGGCGGGACGTAAACCAGGCCGGGGGTCTTGAGCAGCTTGACCTCGCGCGCGCGGAACTGCGCGCGCTTGGATGTCACTCCGCGCCAGGTGGTGGCGAGCGTCGGCCCCCAATGGATTTGCTTCCCGACCATGAAGCCGACGATCTCGTCGAAGTTCTCCGGCTCGGCGTAAAAGTGAAACTCGGGCGTGGACATGCCGCCGCGCCGGGCGGTTCTGCGCTTGTGCAGCTCCATTCTCTTGTTCCCGTCTTTGATCGAGCTCGCCACGATCGCGTGCGAATGCTCGACGAAGTTGAAGCCGTTCCCTCCCGACATGAAGATGTCGATCGAGTGGCCGCCGGCGGGAAGTCCCAGCCGGTTCGCCTCTTCGGACGCGCCTTTGATGACCTCGGGCGTGGACTCTTCGTAGATCTTGATGATGTCGGCGCCCAGCGCGTGCAGCTCGCGCACGACCTTTTTCGCCTCCTCGGCGGTGTTCACCTCGATCTCCGAGCGCCGGCGCGAGAGCACGTCTCTGACGTTTCTCGTCGCCCTTTCTCCGGGCGCCGGCGAATTGAGATGCGGCCCCGCCGCCAGGATTCTGGGGCCGACGATCTTGCCCTTGGCCGTGCCCTCTTTCTGCGCCACGATCCATTCGATCGTATCGCTGCCGATGGCGAGCGCCGTCGTCACGCCGTGGTTGAGATAAAGTTCTCCCTGCCATTCTTTGTAGTGGACATGCGAATCAATGAGCCCCGGGAACGCCGTCTTGTCGCGCGCCGAAATCACCTTGGCACCCGCGGGAATTTTGACCTCTCCCCTCTTCCCGGCCGCTTTGACCTTTTTTCCTTCGATGACGACGACGGCGTCTTTGACCGGCGCGCCGCCGCTGCCGTCGATCAAAAGGCCGACTTCGAGAACCGTCGCTTTTTCCTGCGCCCGAGCGCCGGGTACGAAAGCCACCCAGCCTGCAATCAAGATCGAAATTAAAAACCGCATGCTATTCCTCCTGCCGTCTGGCGAAGTATGCGAACTTCTAACATAGAGGAAGAGACGGTGACAAGAACGGCGGCAGCATATTGGATGCGCGCGATTAGGTGCTAGGCTTAAAGCCGGCGGAAGGACTCGCCGCAAAGATGATCAGGAAGCTTCCATCAGGCGGTTACCGGCTTTATTCGCGGAAGAAAGATCCCAAGACCGGAAAACACAGAAACCTGGGAACCTTCAAAACTCTCCAAGCGGCAAAGAGGCACGAGCGAGCCGTCCAGTTCTTTAAGAGACACTGACTTCCAGGTTTTCGAAATTCCGTAAACGTGATAAATGGGATAGAGTCATCGCGGTAACGACCTTATTTCGGAGGTCATCATGCGTACTTTCGCTCTACTCGTTGCCCTAGTCGTCGCCCCCACCATCGTTTCCGCCGCGTCGCCAGCGTCCGCGGCGTCAACGGATGCGCCCAAGCGCAAGTCCGGTTTGTGGGAAATCAAAGTATCGAGCCCGCAGATGCAGGGCGGGCACACCATGCAGCAGTGCGTCGATCAGAAGAGCGACGACCTCACCTCCGGCGATAAGCCGGGGATGGAGAAGATGTCGTGCACAAAGAACGAGGTGCGCAAGGAGGGCGACCGGATCATCAGCGAATCGGTTTGCACAATGGAAGGCACGACGGTGACCACGCGCTCGGTGATGACGGGCCGGTTCGACTCGGCTTACAAGGCGGCCGTTAAAAGCACGTTCGAGCCGCCGATGCACGGCATGCGCGAAAGTTCATCAACTATAGAGGCGAGATGGCTGGGTCCGTGCAAGCCCGGACAGAAGCCCGGCGACATATCGATGCCCGGAATGCCCGAGGGCATGCCGAACATCGAGGAGCTCATGAAAAAAATGCCGGGTAGACAATAATCGGGCAGGAAGCAACTACCAGTCGGTTATTTTCCTGTCGCCATCCGCTCCACCTCTCCAATCGTCGGCCCGCTCAGCCGGAAGGCCCGGTGCGCGCGCCACTCTAGAACTTCCATCGTGCGAATGCCTCTCACATGGTGCGGATCTTTAGCCGCGACCCGCTCGGCCTCGCTCCGGCTCGACGCCAGCATGATATAAATTCCGTACGCCCGATCCGAAGTCGGCCCCGAAAAAAGCAGCCGTCCCAAGCGGTGCTGCTCCTCCAGCCATCGACGATGCTCCTCGACCTGGATCTGCTTGCTCTCCTCTTGGTCCGGCAATTGGCGTGAAAGCACGATGTACCACATGGACGGTTCTCCTCTTCCCGTCCTTGTATCCGCTCGCGTTCGTTTGCGTCAAGCTATTTCTGTTCTCAGGTAAAAACCCATCCTCGATTAAGTGAAATCCCCATTGATGGCGACCGCCGCTCGCCGTAAATTAGGAGCAGTAAACGGAGTGGAGGTATGGCCGCTGCCGTCTGCAAACATCAAGTTCGCTTTGAGAAATGCTCCAGTCTCCAGACGCGCCGTCTTGCTGCTTTCGGCACTCCTGACCGTTAGTTGCGCCAGGGTTCTCCCGGTCTACAAAATTCCGGAAATCACGCTCGGCGAGCCGTCGTTCTTTCCTACCATCGAGGCCCACACCGACGCGCCCATCGTCGGCGGGAACCGCGTCGATATCCTGCTCAACGGCGATGGAACGTTTCCGGTGATGCTGCGCGATATTAAGAGCGCCAAGCGGACCATCACTTTCGCCCAGTACCTTTACGAAGACGGCACGATCGCCTACGACCTGGCGCGGGCGTTCGCCGAGCGCTGCCGCGCCGGCGTCGCCGCCAATATCCTGCTGGACAGCCATGGCACCAACACCCCCGCGGAAATTCCCGATATGATGCGCGAGGCCGGCTGTCACGTGGAGATTTTTCGTCGAGTCGAAGCGCCGCAGGTGATCTTCCTATGGAAATTGCTGCGCTACAACTACCGCAACCACCGGCGCATCCTGGTGATCGACGGCAAGATCGGCTTCACCGGCGGTTATGGAATCAAAGACACCTGGCTGGGAGACGGGCGCACGGAGGGACACTGGAGAGAAACCAACGCGCGGATCGAAGGCCCGCTGGTGAAATACCTGCAAGCGGGCTTTACGGATAGCTGGCTCGAGGCCACCGGAGAGCTGCTCGGCGGCGAAGGCTACTTCCCTCCCCTCGAGCCGCGCGGAAAAATGCCGGCCCAAATCGTTAAAAGCTCGCCCGTCGGCGGCAGCTTTGAAAACTATCTCCTCTTCCTCCTCTCGATCACGTCGGCGAAAAAATCCATCCTCATCACCAATCCTTACTTCATTCCCGACGGCCGCATGGTGGACGCCCTGCTCGCGGCCGCCGCGCGCGGCGTCCGGGTCATCGTGCTCGTGCCCGGCAAGATCGACCATAAGATTACCTACCGCGCCAGCCGCAGCAATTACGGCCGCATGCTCCTCGGCGGCATTCAAATCTTCGAATACATGCCGGCGCTCATGCACACGAAAACCATGGTCGTGGACGGCGTCTGGTCAACGGTCGGGAGCACCAACTTCGACAATCGATCTTTCGCTCTGAACGAAGAGCTGAACCTGACGGTGTACGATCGCGGGCTGGCGGGACGCATGGAAGAGATCTTTTACCAAGACCTCAAATTGTCGAAGAACATAAGCTACGAAGACTGGAAGGCCCGCGGATTCAATGAAAAGTTCTTCGAGCTTTTCGCCTATCCCATCAGAGATCTGCTGTGATTCAGCCCGGACCGGAGCGTCAACTTTGAGTCTTGGACGAAGCGCGCCCGTCGCCGGAAGCGAACCGCTTGGCCAACCAAGCGGTCACGAGAGGAATGAGCACGAGCGCGAGCCCGATAAGAACGAAACGGCCGAGCTCGGGACTTCGCAGCGCGTATTCCAGTTGAACGCCGGCAAGACTCAGGATCACGAGGCCGGGAATCCTCCCGACGATGCTGGCGGCGAAAAAATCCCAAAAGCGGATGCCAGAACCGCCGACGAAGAGATTCACCAAGGTGAACGGCGCCAAGGGCAACACGCGCATCGTCAGCACGGCGATGAAGCCCCGGCGTCCGGCTTGCGCGACGAGCCGGCGTAGGCGCGGACCGGCCATTCTATGGAGCAGATCCCAGCCGAGGCCGCGCCCGATGCCGTAGCCCATGGCGGCGCTTGCAAGCCATCCCGCAAGCGCGTATCCGTTTCCGAGGATCGGACCGAAAGTGAAAACCGTCGCGACGTTTAGAATCGTTACGGGAAAGAGCGCGAGACTTCCCAGAAGATAAGCGCCCAGGACGAGAAAAAACGCGCCCGGATAGCTTTGCACCGATTCCTGCCACAAGATGATGCGCTCGAAATTGATCCACTGATTGAGCGGCGTCCAGCGCCAGGCCGCGGGCAGAGCGAGGAGCAAGAGAAAAACGACTAGGCCTTTTAGCAGCGCGCGTTGACGCGCCTCGGGCTGGGTTTTGGCCTCACGCCCGGCGTGCGGTTCCGCAATTCGTTTCTCCACGCTAAAAGAGTAAAGGTCAAAACATCTTTAGGCAACACCGGCTCTGAAGTTCAGCGCTCGTCGGTGCGGACAACGTCGGCCGTCTTTTTTATTCTCTTCTTTCCGGTAAACTAGACGGGATGAGACATGCTTACAGGAACCGCTGCGCGCGCATCGTTTTGATTCTCGCTATAATGGCTGCGGGATGGGGCGCCGCGCCGGCCCTGGCCGTTCCGCCGGCGCGCGAAGTCAGCCTTAAACAGCTCATCCCGCTCGCCAGCTCGCGGAGGGAGTTCAAGATTATCGACGGCAAGGACCGCGGCAAGATGGTGCCGCTGATTTTCCAGTCCGATCCCGCCGACGAGAAAAGATGGAAGCTCATCTTCGGCGACTACGGGCGCATTTTCCTCGTGAGCGCGCCGGGCGGCGCACTGATGATGGAGCGCATGGATTTGTTCAAAAGCAAAAGCACCATCGTTTACGAGCCGGCGCTGGCGATCCTGCTGCCGGGCGAAACCGATTCCTCGGGCGCCCTCCAGCGCGAGACGCGATACAAAATGTACCGCGCCGACACCGGCAAGCTCAGACGCTCGGGCCGAGTGACTCACCTGGTGAAGCGCATTTCAAATTCGCTGTTCGAAACTCCCGCCGGCCGGATCGACGGCTACCACATCGAGATCGAGCACAGGATGGACATGGAATATTACAGCGAGCTGTTCCTCACCGTCGGTCTCGGCTGCCGTTTGGACGAAGGCATAATTTACGGCTCCGTGCAGTCCAAGCTGAAAAAACTCGGCGGGATTGTGACTGAAACGAAAACGGCCACCGCTGCGCTGGCATCAACGGTCCGGTGAAAACGCCCTACCCGACCCGGATGAATCATTCATCTTCGTCCCTCAGCCCTCATTCTTCAAGATCAGTCGGCTACCTTGATGACGATCTTGCCGCGGCGGTGCGGCGCGCCTTCGAGCATCTCATGCCCCTTTCGAGCCTCTTCGAGCCACAGCACTTCGCCCACCTCGGTTTTTAGCTCGCCTGCGTCGATCAACGCGGCAATCTTTTTCAATCGCTCCGTCGCGACCTGAACGGACAAGAAGAACGCCTCAACGCCGCGCTGCCGGGCGCTTTCCTCGGAGGGGCGGTCTGCCGACGATACCAGAACGCCGCCGCGCTTCAGAATTCGAAAAGACCGCTCCAGCGTTTCGCCTCCGACCGTATCGATCACGACATCGACGTCCTTGACCCGTTCTTCGAATCGCGTCGCGCGGTAATCGATGACTCCAAAAGCGCCGAGAGAGCGCGCATAGGTTGCATCGTCGCGGGATACGGTAGCGATCACCATGGCCAAGGCCTGCTTCGCAAATTGAACGGCGTAGCCGCCGACGTTGCCGGCGCCGCCGTGGATAAGCACGGTCTGCTGCGCGGATAGCCGCGCACAATCGAACAGCATCTGCCACGCGGCCGTCGCCGCGATGGGAACCGATGCCGCATGGACGTGATTGAGCCGCTTCGGCTTGGGCGCGATCATCGCCGCTTTCGCGACGGCATATTCGGCGTAGGCGCCGGTGAAGCCTTTATTCGACACGCCGAAAACTTCGTCGCCGGGCTTCAGCTCGCGCACGCTCGGACCGATCGAATCGACGACGCCGGAGATCTCCGCCCCTAGAATCAAAGGAAGCGGAAGAGATCTCTTGCCGCTGCGAATCCACGCGTCCCACGGCCCGACACCGGCGGCCTTCACCTCCACGACGACTTCCCCTTCGCCTGCTACGGGCTTGGGCACATGCTCAAGCGTGATCGCTTCCGGCGGGCCAAACCTATGGGCTCGAACAGCTTTCATCGCGCTTCATGAGACCAGATCGCGCTTTAAAATTCCAGCCGCTACTCAATCATTCCATTCGCATGGCCGCCGTACGGCGTGAAAGGGTCAACGAGCGAGGCGGCTTCAAGGACTCTACCATTGACAGCCATCTCGTTCCTTACTACTAAAGAGGACTGCACCGACAGCGCGTAAAAAAGAAAAGGAGAACAACATGGTCATCGACATTCATAACCACATCGTCGCCGGCGGCGAGCTCAACGCCTACCAGGCCGGCTTGATCAACAGCCGCGGATTTCACGGCAAAGGCCACCTCGAATTGACCGAGGAAAAAATCAAGAAGGCGCGCTGGCGCGGCGTGAGCCACAGCGACGCGCTCAAACAAGTCGGCACCGACTGGGCGTTTATATCGCCGCGGCCCTACACCATGATGCATTCGGAAAAGCCCGAGAAGATCGTCCGCTGGTATTGCGAAGCGGTCAACGACGCCATCGCGCTGCAGGTGAAGGTCGAGCCGAACATGTTCCGCGGCATCGGCGGTCTGCCGCAGAATGCCGGCGTGAGCCCGAAAAACACCCTGGATGAAATCGACCGCTGCGTCAAAGACCTGGGCTTCGTCGGCATCATGATCAACCCCGATCCGGGCGAGGGCGACGGCCAGACGCCGGGCATGGGCGACGAGTACTGGTATCCTTTATATGAGAAGATGGTGCAGCTCGACCTTCCCGCCATATTGCACCCGGCGAGTTGCCGGAATCCCCGCGAGTCTTTTCACGGCCACTTCATCACCGAAGAGTCGATCGCCGTGCTTTCGATCGTCAACTCGCGCGTGTTCGAAGATTTTCCCAAGTTGAAGCTCATCGTCTGTCACGGCGGCGGCTCGATCCCCTATCAGGTCGGACGCTGGCGCTCGCAGCTCCGCGGCCGCAACGATACGGAAACGTTCGACGAGCGGTTGAAGCAATTTTACTTCGACACGGCGCTCTACAACGTCGAATCGCTCGAGCTTTTGTTCAAGATCGTGGGCACGGACCGCTGCATGTTCGGCACCGAGCGGCCCGGCGCGGGATCGAAAAAGGACCCGCGCAGCGGCCAGTGGTACGACGACATCAAGCCCAAGATCGAAAGCATCCCGTGGCTGTCCAAAGAGGACAAAGAAAAAGTTTTCCAGAAAAACGCCGAGAAGGTTTACTCGAGATTCAAAGCTTCGGCCTGAGCTTGGTACTTGATCGATAACTTCCACATCCGAAGGAGGACGATACCATGCGTAAAATAATTCTTGCGTTTGTCATGACGGGGCTGCTGCCGGTCATGGATTTTATCCCCGCTTACGCCGACCGCGGCGGTGTGGTGCGCTTTGCCACGCTGCCGGCAGGCGGTCCCGGCCATCCCGAGGGAATCGCCGCCGACGCGAAGGGCAATATTTACGTCGCGACGTTCGATTTTACCACCACGAACGTGATCCATATCTTCCGCTCCGGCAGCGGGCATCTGCTGGATACGATTCCCCTGCCGGGCGCGGCTCCGCTCGGCCTCGCGTTCGATAAGAACGGCAATCTCTACGTCGCCGATTTTCTGAACGGCGATATCATCAAATTCGCGCCCCCGTTTAACTCCAGCAGCACCCCGGCGACAACTTATGACGTCTGCGGCGGAGTGGCTGTCAGCTGCGGCCTCAACGCCATTACGTTCGATGATGCCGGCGACCTGTACGTTTCGGATTCATTTGGCGGAAGGATTTTCAAAATCGACCTTCCCGGCGGAGCCGTATCGACGTTCTTTAGCGATCCTCTCTTGCAGCCGGGCAGCCACGCCTTCCCTCCGTTCGGCGCCAACGGGCTTGCGTTCAATGCCGCGGGAACCGCCCTCTACATCGCCAACACCGGAGATGATCGGATTCTGAAATTGGACCTTGGAACGGTGACGCTCAGCACTTTCGCCGAGAGCGTCAACGGCGCCGACGGAATTCTGTTTGACGGCAAGGGCCGGCTGTGGGTGGCGGCCAATCAAGCCGACGAGATCGTCGCACTAGACTCCGACGGCCGGGTCACCGATCGGCGCGGCTCGTTCGAAGGCATAGGGAACGACGGGGCGGTCAAGGGCCTGCTGTTCCCGGCGAGCATCGTTCTCAGCAGAGGAAGCCTGTTCGTCACGAACACGGCGCTGGCGCTGACGGGAGGACCATCGGAACCTGAGGCGGACGTTACGACTTTTACCGTGTCGAGAATCCCGCTCGGCGGCCATTAAACCGCTCGATCCCTGCACAACCGTGGAGAGCAGTGGGATCGCGCCTCCCACTGCTCTTATTTTCCTCCCTGCAATTCCTTTAGCGCCTGCCGCGCCCAGGTGAAATCCCTGACTTCGTCCAGCGGCCGCTTCTTGTCGCCGAGTCTGTCGATCAAGGCTTCGGTCTCGGCGTCCGTCATCTGCCCGTCCCGCGATAGGGTCTTGAGCTCGAGATCGTAGGAGTGAGATGCGATATCCGCGGCCTGCGGCAGCCATTTCATCATGATCGGAATCGTCTCTTGTTTGTTTTCGAGAATAAATTGATGGGCCCGGAGCAAAGCTTTCAGCGTCCGTCTGACGACCGAGGGATTTTCCCGCAAGAGACGGTCCGAAACGAACATTCCCGCCACGGGAAGACCGGTCTCCGGAGGACCGGCCAGCGCTTTGAAACCCATCCGTTGGAGCATCAGATCATGCGGCTGCGCTACTGAGATCGCGTCGACCGCTCCGCTGACCAGCGCTTGCATTCGAACGGGGCCGTCGCCGATGGCGACCGCCTGTATCTGGTTTGGGTTAAAACCTTTGGCCTGCAGCATCTCTTCGGCGACCAACTGATCGGCGCCGCGAATCGTCGACACGCCGAGTTTTTTGCCCTTCAATTGCTGAACGTCCTTGATCTCCGGCCGTACCATGACGAAATACGGCCCTTTCTTGAGATGGACGAACACCACTTTCATCGGGAAGCCCTGGAGGATAGCGCGGAACGTGCTGACGAACGGAGTGGCGAAAGTCACGTCGCCGTTGACGACCGCCGTCGCGCCCAGACGCGGGTTCATTTGAATCAACTCCGCCTCCAGTCCTTCCTCCTTGAAGAACCCTTTGGTGTGAGCCAGATATTGCGGCGTGGCCGAGTTGCTGCGGCTCGCGTAGGCAATTCTCACGCGCTGCGCTTCGGCGGCGAGCGCATCGTTCGGCGGAACCGGGAATTGTCCGACGGCGAGAACCAACGAGAGATGAAAGATCGCCGCGACTTTCATAACCACCTCCTGAATTTCTGGCCTGGGTACCTTCACATTATTCGATGCTCCGGTTAGAATCTAGCTCAAAGGAGAGCGCGTGACGGATAAGAGCCATCTCATCTTGACCGCGGTGGGTCCCGACCGCGTGGGGCTGGTCGAAAAGATTTCGGAATTCATCACCCGCCTCGGCTGCAACATCGAAGACAGCAAGATGGCGGTTTTCTGCGGCGAGTTCGCCGTGATCATTCTGATCACCGGCGAGAGCGGGAATCTCGTCAGGGTCGCCAACTCGTGCCGCGAGCTGGAATCCCAGACCGGGCTCACGTTCTCGATCAAGACGCCCGCCGTGCGCAAGCCGGCCGAATCGCCGCTGGCCTACAAGCTCACGGCTTCTTGCATGGACCATCCGGGCATCGTCCACAAACTGAGCCAGGCGCTCAGCAAAGCGGGGATCAACATCGAATCGATGGAGACCAAGACCTATGCGGCGCCGGACAGCGGCACGCCGATCTTTCGCCTGGTCGCTCTGGTCTCCGTCCCCGCGAAGAGCAGCATCGATGCGCTCACGCAGCGCCTCGCCGAAATCCAGCGTGAAGAAAATATCGACATCGACTTTTCGCCGGTGGATAAGTCTGAGTAGCCCGAGGTTTTCACCCGTCCCACCCCATGATATAGAAAAGGATCGTTCCCACCGCGGCTTGAGGACATCGAGAACGATGCCCGCGTCGCCGGCTCTGGAGATTGCTCTGCGTCCACCATCGAACCAAAAAGAAACAGCCGCAGCGACACCAAGCGACTCCGCCCAAACTCTCGGTGTTCCCCGATTGTGGAATCCTTTCCGGGCATTGATTCGGCTGCGCGCTTTCGAGGTGCTGAGACACCGCCAGTATCGCTTGCTCTGGCTCGGCCAGGCGTGCTCGGGGATGGCGGTATGGATGGACCAGGTCACGCGCGGTTGGCTCATCTATGAGTTGACGGACTCGGCGCTCCAACTCGGCCTGGTGCGCGGCATTCAAGCCATTCCCTTTCTCTTGCTGTCGCCGGTGGCGGGCAGCGCCGCCGACCGCTATTCGCGAAAGACGCAAGTGATCGTCGCCCAATCCGCCAACGGGCTTGTTTTCGCCGCCACCGCACTTTTGATTTTCACCGGACAGATCCAGCCGTGGCACGTCTACGTGACCTCCTTGTTGATGGCGGTCGCCCAGGTTTTTCAGCAACCCGCCCGCGCTTCGATGGTCGCCGACGCCGTCCCGCCGGAAAGCCTGACCAACGCGATCGGCCTCAACGCGGTGGTCTTCAACGTGGCGCGCAGCACGGGCCCGGCGCTGGCCGGCATTATCATCGCCGCGATCGGCACCGGCGGCTCGTATTCCGCTCAAGCGATCTTTTTCTTGCTCGCGACCGTTTGGACCGTGCAATTGCGCCCGGCTCGCGCCTCCGCGCGCGCCGGCCGGCATTCGGCCGGCGGCGAATCCTTCGCCCGCAGCATCCTCGAAGGATGGAAGTTCAGTTGGCGGAACGAGGCGGTGCGCACCGGACTGCTCATCGTATTTTTTGCGTCTCTGTTCATCGTGCCGTTCACGACGCTCTTGCCGGTGTTCGCGCGCGACCTCCTCGGCGTCGGGGCGACCGGGCAAGGGCTGCTTCTCACCTCGATGGGCATCGGCGCGCTGGCGAGCGCGATGATGATCGCGTCCGTCGGCGACCGCTTGCCGCGCGGCATTCTCATGCTGGCGGGCGTCATGGTTTACGGGCTTGTCATCGTGCTCTTCGCCGCGTCGTCCTGGTTCAATCTTTCCATGGCGCTGATGGCCGTCGTCGGCCTCTGCCACGTGAGCGCGCACGCGCTGATCCAGACGGTGATTCAATCCTACTCTCCTTCCGAATTGCGCGGACGCACGACGGCGATCTTTCATATGAGCCAAGTGGTGATGACGGTAGGAAGCATGGTCTTCGGCGCGCTGGCGGCGCTTTGGGGCGCGCAACGGGCCGTGACGGTTATGGGCGCGGCCGGCTCGCTGGCGATGGTCGCGATCTACGTCGCTCTCCCCCGCGCGCGGGATATCCGGTAACACCTGTTTTCGTGTTCGTTGGCGG
Organism: Candidatus Binatia bacterium; assembly: GCA_036504975.1. Taxonomy (NCBI): domain Bacteria; phylum Candidatus Binatota; class Binatia (SeqCode); species Binatia bacterium. Next base: position 27,182 of record DASXUF010000165.1, read on the forward strand.
ATTTTGATCCCCCCCGCGGGAAATTTGTTTTAGGACGGTCAGAAAGGTCCCATCACAAGGCGCGCGTCAAATCGACGAGCGCAGGCGTACTCTTTTCAGTACGTCGCATAGCTCGCCACCGGCGTAACGCCCGCCCGGGGGTTTCTTGAAGGGCCGATGCGTGGGAGGAGGAGCATCCAAGCGTACGGAAAATCTTCTCTTAAGATTCTCGTGCCGCGTAACACCGGACCTATCGCATCGGCCCGGAGAGAGACCCGCGGGCGGGCTACGGTAGAGATGGGCCTTTATGCCCGCCCTAATAGGTCTTGAAAACTTCATCGAACATCGCGCATAATCGGAAAGGATGTTTGGGAGGGCAACGCCATGCTGACTAAACAAGAAAACGAGATGATGACCCGCGTAGGACCCGGCACTCCGGCCGGCGAGTTGCTGCGCCGCTATTGGCACCCGATCGCCGTCGTCAAGGAACTCACCGAAGAGCAGCCGACCAAATTCGTCCGTGTCCTGGGCGAAGATTTGGTTCTGTTTCGCGACCAGAGCGGCCAATTGGGCCTGCTCGCCGACCGCTGCTCCCATCGCGGCGCGTCGCTTTCGTATGGCCGCGTAGAAGAGCGCGGCATCGCCTGCGGCTATCATGGCTGGCTCTACGACGTGGAGGGGAATTGTCTCGATTGTCCGGCGGAGCCCGAAGGCAGCAAGTTTCACCTCACCATCAAGCAAAAAGCCTATCCGGTCCGGGAGCACCTGAATCTCGTCTGGGCCTACATGGGCCCCGCTCCCGCGCCTGTGTTCACGCGCTACGACACGCTCTTTCGCAAAGACGGCCACCGAAAAATCATCGTCCATCCGCAGCTCGATTGTAACTGGTTCCAGGCAATGGAGAACTCGGTCGATCCCGCGCATTTGCAGATTTTGCACCAGGAATACTATGGGCGCGGCGAACGCAAGCCGGTCAACACGACGCGCGGATTTACCGACGACGTCAAGCAAGCCGAGTTCTACCTCACGGATCACGGCGTCATGAAGAAGCGGACGTACGCCAACGGCATTGTCGACGAGCACCCGCTGCTGTTCCCGACTATTCTCCGCCAGGGGCCGAGCACGCAATGCCGAACGCCGATCGACGACGAGCATACGCTGCACATTCACGTGCTGTTCTTCCCGACGGAAGACGGCAGCGAGCCGGAGGACACCTATAATCCGCCGATCAAGTACACCGAGCCCTACAAAGATCCGCCCGATAAACTTCATCCCTTCACGCGCTACACTCTGCAGCACATCATCCCGCAGGATCACATGGCGTGGGAGACGCAAGGCCCGATCGCCGACCGGAGCCGCGAGCGCCTCGCGACCTCCGACAGAGGCGTCACCATGTTGCGCGAGCTGATGAAAAGAGAGCTGGCCAAAGTGGCGCGCGGCGAGGACCCGATCTGCGTCTACCGCGATCCGAACCATCCGATGATCGACACCAACGTCGATGAAGGCGTGAAGCAGATGAAGAGCGACGCGCGCGCTCACGCTCAAGGGTCGTACGAGAATGATTTATCCGCTCTGTATCACGGCCAAAAAAATCAACGGCCCTGAGCGTCGTATGTTGCAAGGCTGATGGCGTATGGCCCTCAAGATCGACTGCGACTCTCATTTTCTGCCGCATGACGCCTTCGACGACGTGGACCCGAAGTTCTCCGGCCGGGCGCCGCGCTTCGTCTTCGACGGCTCGGGCAGAGATGCCGTCGTCTACAAGACCAGAACCGAAAAGCTCCCCTCCTTCATGTCGAACTACCCGACCTGTTTTCGCATGGGAAAAAGGCTTCGCGGCGTGTCGGACGCCGATGCGCGCGCCGGGGACCTTGCCAAGATCGGCTTCGACCGGCAGGTGCTCGTGCCCAATAACGGTCCCTTCGGTTACGACGTGGATCCCGAACTCGGCCTGAGCATCTGCCGCTCCTACAATAACGCCGTAAGCCGCGCCCTCAAGAAACGGCCCGAGTTCATCGGCCTCGCCGTCCTTCCCATGCAGGATATCGGCCTCGCCCTTCGGGAGCTGGATCGGGCGATCCTCGAGCTCGGACTTCACGCCCCGCAGGTTCAAACCAACATCCTGGATAAGAACCTCGACGAATACGAGTTCTGGCCGCTTTACAAACGGGTCGAAGAACTGAACGTGCCCTTGATCGTGCATTGCTCCCATCTGGCCGTCACCGGCGGCGCGCATCGCTATCAAAGGTATCGCTTCGGCAACGCGCTGCAGTTTCCGGCGGAGGTTTCGCTCGCGATCGGCTCGCTCGTCTGCGGCGGCGTTCTCGACGCCTTTCCCAAGCTCAGAGTGGCTTTTCTCGAAGCCGGCGCGGGATTCGTTCCCTATCTTGTCGACCGTCTCGACGAGGTGGCGGTGGAAGAGCCGCAGTATGCCAAGGTCTCGATCAAGAAAATGCCGCACGAATATCTCGGGCAGCTCTGGTTTTCGTTCAACATCAAGGTCGAGGCGAAGTCGATCCCCTACGTGATCGAGCGGATCGGAGCGGACCGGCTGATGATATCGAGCGATTACCCGCATGCCCTGGCCGGCTCCGGGCCGAACACAATTCAGTTTTTGCAGGCGCTGGAGACGGTGTCCGAAGAGGACAAGAAAAAGCTCATGGGGCTGAACGCGGCGCGCCTCTTCGATCTCAGGCTCTAACCCGGCTTCTGAAAAACCGTCCGTTCACCCTTCGACCCTTCGGCCTGGCTCAGGACAGGCAAGGCTCAGGGCGAACGGAGGAATCGCCGATATCGCCGAGAAAATTTCCGTTCGTGCTGAGCCCAGTCGAAGCACGAAACCATTTCTCACCAAGACACCAGCCGGTAAAAAATTCTACTTCAAAATCGTCTCGGCGAATTTCGACGCCGGATCTCTCACCTTCACGCAGCGGTCTTCCATGGAGTTTTGCAGCTTCAAGAACTGCTCTACCGTCAAAGTATCCTTGGCCGGATCGATCCCTCTTTCGAGCAGCCATTTCGTGTCTACGTCCGCGCGCCGGGTCGGCTGTTCCATCACTTTGGTCCACAACTCCTGTCCTTCTTTGCCGAGGAACCAGTTGATGAAGACCTTGGTGGCATTAGGATGCGGCGGCGCCTTCACGATGCCGACGTTGCCGGCGCCGCTGCTGGCGGGCTCCCCTTCCTTAAACGAAGGCAGCTTTCTGACCGGCAGCCCGGCCTTCACGAAAGGTTGATACTCGTAAACGCTCACGCCGAAAGTTACCGCGACCTTCCCATGCGCCAAAGCCTCGGCCAGTTGGCGCCGGTTCCGGCTCATGAAAAGTTCCTGCTTGACCAGTTTTCTAAGAAAATCTTCGCCTTTGATGCGCCACAGGTGGGCCCATGTGCCCTGGCCGCCGCCGGGCGTCCGTGGGTCGAGAAACCCGATTTTTCCACGCAGCTTTGGGCTCAGCAGCTCATCATAGGAGCGAAGCTCTTCAGGCTTGAGCAGGCCTGAATTGTACCAAACGCTGCTCTGGCCGCCGTCGGCGACGAAAGAATAAAAATATCGCCGCGTGCTGACATTATCCATCCACATATGCCCGCCCCACCAGTACTTAGGGTCCGCCACTTCAGGGAGAATCATGTATTCGGCGAGGGGCTCCAGGACGCCTTCGTGGATCAATGTTACACCGCCGCAGCCGCCGAAGAAATAAACGTCAATATAATGGACGCCGGCACCGACCTCTTTGACGATGCGGGCGCCGGTCTCGGGACCTCTGCCGGAGAGCACCTCCAAGGTGATCCCGAACTTTTGTTTTAATGTCGACTCCAATTCTTTCCTGAGCTCCGGATTAGCCGACATCGCCACGACCAGTTGCCCTTCCCGGCGCGCGCCTTGAAGGGCCTTCTGCCATTCGGCTTGCCAGTCCGCCGCTTCAACTCCAACCCGAGAGAGTAGAAGGAGCAGCGAACATGAGAAAAGTTGGAATATGTTCTTAGGCCTCATCACTGGTTTTTTTCCGTGGACGCGAAACGGCGCGTCGCAAGCTACGCGGGATAGGGCCTCGCGCATCTCTGAGCCAGCGGCGTTCCTTTGAGCGGTCTCAAGGTGTATGCGGAGATGGCGCCCTCGATATCGTAGACATCCGGCGCCCGGTTGCGCGCTTTTTTTGTGTAGCCCCTGCCTCCGCCATGGTCCACGCCGTGGGGCGTAAATAAAAAATTTCCCAACCGCGGACCCGAGGGCGTATATCTCAGCTCGTCCCCGTCGGGGTCTCTGTGAACCGGCGCGCCGCCCACGCCGCCGCCCGATAGGTGCATGGTCCAGGCCACGTTGTTCTTGCTCTCCAGATAAGCGGCCCCGAGAAACGCCACCGGAGTAGAGCCCAGCTTTTCTATGTCGTCGATGCGAAACTTGAATACCGGCACATAACCGTCGACGATCTCCGCGTCCAGGGGATAGAAATCGTAATCGATCGTCGTCTGCTCGCCGAGAAAATCCGAGAAAGCGCCGTTGTACTTTACGCGCACCTCGAACCTTCCCTCCGGCCCTGGTTCCCCGGGAAGCTCAGGGTGCTTGAGGCTCTCCGGCTTCAGCGCCGGCCTGCCCTTGCCGTAGAGATGATCGACCATCTCCGCTGGGACCACGAAGATTTCGGGTCCCGATTCAAAAATCACCCGGATCGTTTCCTGCGGTTGCTTCAATAGCGCGCGATACGTCACCCCTTTGGGCAGGAGCAGAAACTCCCTCTCTCCGACCTCTATATTGCCGAAGTCCGTCTCATAGATCATCTCGCCGCGATTAATCAGGTGCAGCTCGTCCGCGTCGCAGTTGCGAAAGAAGTACCGCATCGACTCTTTTCTGCGGGAAAACCAAACCGTCATGTCCTCGCTGTAAAAGAGCTTCGCCGCCTCTCCCCAGGAGGATTCCGCGTCGCCGGGGGAAATCTCCGTGGTATCGATCTCCCAGTTTTGGTAATTCCCCGCGACCCTTTTCCACAGCATGGGGTGGTTTTTGCGATAGAGCACCGTTTCCGTGCCCCACTGCACCCTTCGGCCATAGTGATGCCGAACCAGATCGTATTGGTCCATCGGTTTATGCGTCAGCCGCTGGGGTTTACTCATTTTTTGCTCCTTCCTCTCCTTTACTAAAGACCTTCCCCACCCCAATTCTTGCTAACAATATACCGCCTAAATCAATAGGACAAACCTGTCAAGAAAAAAGTCTCGGAAGCCCGAGCCCGCGCCGGTTCCGCCGCTTTCGACTTCGTCATTCTATCCCATTCTCCGGGATCTACCTGATTCAAAACCAGGTCAAATCCCACTGGGTTTTTCCCTCTACGGAACTATATTGATGTGTCTCCTGCGGCTGTTATTGCTTTTAGGGAGACATGTTTTTATTTTGTACGACCCGAGCCGAGCTTGGCCAAGGCAACCACCACTTCCGCCGTATTTCTTCTCCTGATTTTCCTGCTATCCAGGCCGGCGCTCGGCCTGCCGGTCGAGTCTTTGGATGCTTCGCGAGAGTGGCTGGTGAAAGATTTGACCATCAGCGGAAACAAGCAAGTTTCGGATGGAGATCTGGAAGAAGTTTTGCTGACCAAGACGCGTCCCTGGTACACGCCGTGGCGCGACCGGCCGCGTTTCGATCCGGAAGTGTTCGCGGCGGACTTGCAACGCATCGAGCGGTTTTACCAGTCGCAAGGCTATTACGAGGTCAAGGTCGCGCACGATTTAGAGGTCGATAACGAGCGCAGCCTGGTGACGGCGAAAATTCTTATCGACGAAAGCGCGCCGGTGATCGTCAAACAAATTTCCATCGAGGTCGTGGACCGGCCCGAGTTGAAAGAAATCGTCGAGCCGCTCAAGCCGAACCTGGCTCTGAAAGAGGGCAAAGTCTTCACGGAAGAGGCGTACCAGGGGACAGAGACGGCGATCAAGGAGTTCTTCTACGACCGGGGACGCGCGCGGGTGGAAGTCCGGCGCAGAGCCGAGATTCTTCCCGACGAGCGGCAAGCGAATATTTTCTACACGGTCAACGCGGGGCCTCAAGCCGTGTTCGGAGAAACCAGGATCGAAGGGCTTCAAGACGTCACGCCGGACGTGGTCGCGCGCGAGCTGACCTACAAGCCGGGGGAACTGTTTTCCGGAAAGGCGCTGAGAGACTCAAGGCGCAACTTGCTGCAACTGGACTTGTTCAGCGAGATCGAAATTCAGCCCCAGCTCGCGGCTTCCGACCCCGTCGTTGTCCCTCTCGTGGCGCGGTTGAAGGAAAAACCGCCGCGCGAAATCAGAATCGGCATCGGTTACGGCACGGAGGATCAACTGCGCGGGCAGGCGCGCTGGCGCCACAACAACTGGCTCGGCGGGGCGCGGCAACTGGAGCTGGGCGCCAAGGCGTCTTTCATCGCGCGCGAGCTGGACGTGCGCTTCGTGCAGCCGCATTTCCTGGGACAGAACAACCGATTTTCTCTGACGGCCGGCCCCCGGCAATTCGAAGAGCCGGGATACACGTTGAATATGGCGCGGGTGCAACCGCGGTTCGAGCGAAAATTCTCCGAGCGGTTTTCGGCGTTCGTGGGGTATCGCGGCGAATACGACCGGCTCGAGGACGTCCCGCGCGCCACCTTCCGTGCGCTCGAGCCCTTCAAGCATAAGGGCTGGCTCTCCGCCCTCGCCGTTGGTTCGGTGTGGAATACGACGGACGACCGGTCGAATCCGACGACCAGCTCGAATTATTCCGTGCTGGTGGAGCAGGCGGGCGGACCCTGGAGCGGGAGCTACGATTTCGTCAAGCTCCAGGGCGAGGGCAAGTGGTATGTTCCGCTGACTTTGAAAACAGTTTTGGCGTCGAGGTTGAAGCTCGGTTTCGCCGAGCCCATTGCAGGTGGCAAGGAGGTGCCGCTCTTCGAGAGATTTTTTGCCGGCGGCGGCAGCAGCGTGCGCGGATTCGAGCGCCGCATGCTGGGGCCTCTGTCGCGCCGCGACGATCCCCTCGGCGGCAGAAGCTTGCTGGAGGGGTCGTTGGAGCTGCGCCAGCAGTTGACGAAGTCGCTGGGCGGAGTTTTGTTTCTCGACTTCGGCCAGGTTTCGGTTCGCTCGTTCGATCCGCCGATCGGACACCTCAAGTTTGCGGGCGGCTTCGGCGTTCGCTACGCCACGCCGATCGGACCTTTGCGCCTCGATTTCGGCTTCCCGTTCCAGCGCCGCGAAAACGATCGCGGCTGGCAGATTTTTTTCGACATCGGGCAATCCTTTTAGCAGGCCTGATTAAGAGGTATTCTTACCACAGAGGCGCAGAGTTCCGCATGGTTCGACAAGCTGACCACGAGCGGAACTCTTCAACGCCGCGCATCCTGAGCCTTGTCGAAGGACGCGTCCTCCGTGTCTCGGCGGTGAATAATCCGAGCCAGGTACGTCATGAAACCGGGAATCAAACGCGCGCTTCTTTGGGCTGGAACGGGGCTCGTCTCGCTGATCGTCGTAGTTTTGGCCGGCGCCTGGCTCTACAGCCAGACGGAATCGTTTCGCTCGCTGGTGCGCGAGCACGCGCTGGCGGCGCTGCGCGAGTCGATCGATGGAGAGGTCACCTTCGAGCGATTGACCGGCTCCGTCTGGCGCGCCGTGCAGGTGCACGGCCTCTCGGTGCGCCGGGACGGCCAGGAGGTCGTCTCCGCCAAGGTCGTGACGATCAAAATCAGTTTGCTCCGCCAGGCCCTCGCCTTCTTGTATTCCAGGCAGCTTCATATTTCCGAAATCGATATCAACGACCCCGCCATTCTTGCGGTCGAGAGCGCGGACCGGGAGTGGAATCTTGCTTCTCTCTTGAGAAAGAAAAAGCCGGACGAGCCGGAGCCGCGCGCGATCACCATTTTTCTCGATCGGATGAAGATCGACGGCGGCCGGATCGAAGCGCGTCTTTCCAACGGCCGCGTAGCGCGCGTCAACGCGTTGTCGGTGGACGGCAACGTGGCGCTTTTGCCGGCGGGCGTGAAAGCCGACATCGCCGCGCTCGATTTTCTGCTCTCCAGCAAAGGATTCCCCGATTTGCGCTGGCAGAGCGCGCTCTCTTTCGACGCCAGCGGCTCGTCGCCCGCGATCGACGTGCGCCGGCTCGCCCTGAGAACGGCGAAATCGCACATCGAAGCTTCGGGCACGGTCAAAGATTTTGCCGAGACGGTCACAAAACTGAAACTAGAACTTAAAAAGGTGGCGGCGGACGAACTCAGGACGATCCTCCCTTCCCTGCCGTTGAGAGAGGATTTTTCGGGCGCCTTCACGGTCGAAGGCCCGCGCTCGGCATTAAAAATCGCCGGCGCTCTCACCGCGCCGGACGGGCGGCTCCGAAGCTCGATGGTCGTCGATTGGAGCCGCGCCGAGCCGCGCTTTCGCGGCGATGTCGAGGCCGAGCGCTTCGTCCTGGAAAAAGTTCTCGACGCTGGACAATCCGGCGGCACGATCAGCGGGCGCGGCTCTTTCAGCGGCGCCGGTGGGGAAAATCTCCAGGCTTCGACTCAGGCTCAGGTGGCGGATTTCAAACTGCAGGGCTGGCGGATGGGATCGGTCAATCTTTCCGGAAATTTGAAAAACCAAAAGCTCGTGTTCACGGCGGACTCGCACGGAAAGGCCGGCCAAACTCAATTGCAGGGAACGGCCGATTTGTCTGGGCCTAAGTCGTACGAGCTCACGCTCAAAGCGCGCGACTTTGATCTTCAAAAGACGGCGGACGGTCAGGGCGCGATTCCCGTGGCCGCGCGCGTGAGCGCGGACCTTTGGCTGAAAGGCCGTGGGACGGATCCCAAGAAAGCGCAGGTGGAGGCCCGGATGAACCTTTTGCCTTCGCGCATTGGAGACGTGTCGGTCGCCAAAGGAGAGGCGGTCGTCCATCTCCGCGACGGCGTGCTGGCGCTGGAGCCGTTGAGAGTCGACGCGAAAGACACGACCGTGACGGCGCGGGGAAAAATCGGCTTGTTCGAGCCCAAGGCGACGAATCAGTTGACCTACACCGTGCGCGCCAAAGAAATCCGTCCATGGCTGGCGTTGGCCGGACTCGAAGGCGGCGGCAGCGTCAACGTGGATGGAACCGCGGCGGGCGCGCTCCAAAATCCCCGCCTGGAAGGCAAAGCTCAATTCGCCAATCTTTACGTCGCCGGAAACTCCTTCCAGTCGGGATCGCTCGTCTGGACGCTCGCCGAGGTTTCCAGTCCGAAAATCAGCGGACAGTTGAAGGCTGCGGCAAAGGGAGTAGATGCCGGCGTCCCGCTGCGGACGCTGGAGGTTAACGTAGGGCTGAAAGGAAAAGAACCGACCACCGCCGAGGTGGAACTTTTGGCCCAGGACCGCGAGCAGCACAACCATCGGATCAAGACCGAGGTGCGCTATTTTCCCGACCGGATCGAGTCGTCGATTCAGGAATTGTCGTTTCAACTCACGACCGGCGTCTGGCGCAACGCCAAGCCGGTCCAGGTCGTCGCCCGCGGCAAAACCGTCACCGTCGACGATCTTCTGCTGCAGCGCGGCGCGCAGAGCGTTCGAGCGCAGGGAGTTTTCGGCCTGCAAGGAAATCAGGATTTTAATCTGCAAGTGAACCAGCTCCCGCTCGAAGAGTTTCACGCCTTTTCGCCGCTGGGCCGCGACGTGCGCGGGCAACTGACCGGAGATTTAAAAGTGCGCGGCACGGCGCAAAGCCCGGTCCTCGACGGAAAGATCCGCGTGGAGCGTCTTACAGTCGGGGGACAACCGTACGCGGGATTGGAAGCAACGACGGCATATGCCGGCCGCCGGGCGCGGCTTCAGTTGCAATTGCGCCAGGATGCCACGCACGCTTTGAACGCGACGGGAGAAATGCCCATCGACATAAACTGGAGCGGGAATCGCGCCGCGAATGTTCCCGGCGAGGCCGACGTGCGATTGTATTCGAACGGACTCAGCATCGCCTTCCTGGGAGCTTTTTCGAAAGACATCGAAAAGCTTCAGGGCAACGTCAGCATGGATATTCGTTTGCGCGGCCCCATGAAGGCTCTGGTGCCGAGCGGGCAGTTGCAGTTGGAGCGGGCGCAAGCCCGCATCCCGGCGCTTGGCGTGACCGTCAGCGATGTCGATCTCCAGACGACGCTCGCAGCCGGAAAGGCGTCCATCACTCGTCTCTCAGCCCGGTCCGGCCAAGGCCGGCTCGCCGGCAGCGGTCAGCTAGGGATCACCGAATACAAACTCAAGAGCGTCAACGTCACGCTTCAGGCGGAAGATTTCTCGGTGATGAATACGCGGGAATACAAGGCGGGCGTTTCGGGAAAGTTGACGATGTCCGGATCGTTGCAGGAACCTTTCGTGCGGGGAGATTTGACCTTGGTTCGGACCAACCTGCAACCGGATCTCACCCGATTTCAGAAAAAGGGACCTCCGCCGCCCGATCCTACCATTACCGTCGTCAAGACGAGCCAGGAGCTTACGGCTTCGCAACAGACGGCTGAGAACGTCGCGAAGAAATCCGAGACAGCCGAATCGCCGCTCTTTCAGCGGCTGGGAATGGACGTCGTGGTTCGGGTGCCGCGCGGCACTTGGGTCAACCTCGACGAAGGATCGATCGATTTGACGGGCGACATCCGCATCAGGAAACAGCCGGGTGAGCAGCCGATAGTCAGCGGCGCTTTGCAGAGCGTCCGCGGTTGGTACACGTTTCAAGGACGAAAGTTCGAGCTCGAGCGCGGCGAAGTCGTTTTCACCGGCGGCGGGCAATCGATCGAGCCGCGGCTCGATATCGTCGCCCGCTACAAAACGGCCGATCACCTGGTTTACCTCGTCATCGGCGGAACGACGAAAGAGCCGACCTTGAACCTTCGCAGCGAGCCGCCGCTCGAACAGGCGGATATCTTTTCCGTGCTGGTTTTCGGCAAACCCGCGGGCGAGCTTAACCAAAGCCAGCAGAACTTGCTACAGGCGCAGGCGATTCAGGCAACCGCCAGCTTCGTCGCCGGCGGCCTGCGCCAGTCGGTGGCGAGAAAATTAGGCGTGGACTCTTTGGACTTTGCGGTTGGAACCGGCGACAATCCGGGCAAAGTCGGCGTCGGCAAGTACGTGAGGGAGAACGTTTACGTCTCGGCCGCGCAGCAGCTCGGCGGAGAAAAGCAGCAAGAGTATTCGGTTGAATATCAAATCACGCCGCAGTGGCAGCTCAAAGGCTCCACCGAATCCGGCCGCAACAGCGGCGTCGATCTGTTTTGGCATAAGAGGTATTGAGGCGAGCTGCCTTTCAACCTGACGCTGCCCGCTGATTTCCGGCGCGCGCAAAAACACCTACTGGTCCCCTTGACAGACTGTAACTAGGATATGGCATCGGCTAATACAATTCCCTCGATAAATTCCGGAAAGCATCTCACAGTCGAAAAGAGTAGCGATGCGCCCTTGACGCCTCTTTCCGATTTCGACTAGCCTTGGCTAAGCCAAGGCCGGTTGTCCCACCCCCGGGCATCTTTCGTGCCCTGAACACAACCGAAGGCGTTGGCCTACAACGAGGTGCGATATGAAAAAGCTGAGCTTTGCGGTTTTTTGTCTATTGTTGTGGAGCTTCGATGCAAATGCCCAGACTCCCTTTTATCAGGGGAAGACGATCAGGGTTATCATCGGCACTCCGCCGGGAAATCTATACGACCTGTGGGCCCGCCTCATCGGCGCCCACATGGGAAAGCACATTCCGGGAAACCCCGATCTCATATTTCAGAACATGCCCGGCGCCGGACATGTGGTGGCGGCCAATCACCTCTATTCCGTGGCCAAGCCGGACGGTTTGACTCTGATCGGCTCGATTCTCCCGTCGCTTTATCTCAATCAGTTGGTGGGAAGAAAAGAGATCCAGTTTGACTGGGCCAAGTTTACTTGGATCGGCGCCCCCGCTCGCGGCGCGTCCCAGATGTACATGCGCGCCGACACTCCTTACAAGACGATCGAAGATGTCCGCGCCGCCAAGGAGCCGCCCAAATGCGGCGCCACGGGAGTCACCGGCCCGGATTCTTATCTGCCCAAGCTGATGCAGGAGACCGTGGGCGCCAAATTCGCCATCGTCACAGGCTATCCCGGAGGAACCGATATCGATCTCGGAGTCGAACGAGGTGAGGTACACTGCCGCGCCTTCACCATCGAGGCTTTCTTCGGCCGCGAACCTTATCACACGTGGCGCAAAAAGGGGTTTGTTCGGCACCTATTCCAGACGGGCGCAAAGAGGGACCCGAGACTGCCAGAAACTCCCACCGTCGCTGAACTCATGGACCAATACAAAACCAACGAGGCCGGCAGACGCCTCGCCAAGGTGCTGCTCGCGGCGGACTTCATGGGACGACCCATGCTCGGGCCGCCCGGCGTTCCGGACGATCGCCTAAAGGTTCTGCGCGACGCTTACACAAAGACGATGAACGATCCGCTGTTCCAGGAGGAAGTGAAGAAGAGAAACTACGAGTTCGATCCGGTCAAAGGCGAAGAGCTCGAGAGGATGGCCAAAGACGTCACCAGCCAGCCGCCGGAAATCATCGCGCGTTTAACCAGCGTGTTGGGAAACTGAGCGGGGCGCAACGCACCATGGGAAAAGCAGCAGGGCAATTGGGGTCAGACTTCTACGACTCAACAATCCTGACCAACCGAGCGACTCTGCGTTGAAACTCCGCGTCAGATTGCATCCGCGCCCATAGTCGTCCGACGAGTGTCCCTATCGTCGCGATGTCCCTCCGCAAGTAATCCGCCACTTCCCCTAGCGTGTATCCTAATCGGCGAGTCAAAATGTACGCTATCGTGGTACGCGTACTTGACAGTGCCCAGCTCCGATCACGACTCCTGATTGCCGCGAATGATCACGTGGTAGAGCAAACCAGGAGCAAAAAGCCGAGGACGCCGGGCCATGAGCGCGACTTTTAACAAGGTGAAGGAAGATAGTCAAGTCGTAGAAGTCTGACCCCGAGCCTGATCTGACGGAGAAAATCGCCGCGGGAGTCCTTGACAGCACCGTCCCGTTTAGAGATGTCCCTCTTTTCCTCTCTGTTTTCCCCTCTCATTGATCTTTTGGATTACCCGAAGCGTCGAACTCATGTACCTTGAACTCACCATCATTGCTTCTAATTTCAGCACGCATTAGCTTGCCATTTGGATAGTACAAATACCTATGTTCAAAGAGAAGATCTCCGCGGTAAATCTTAGCAACTCGCACCAACTTCTTCCCTGAATCAAATTCTGCTCGATAATAGGCAGCAGTTCCGGTCTCGGCCATTTCCTTCTCTATTTTTTGGCTCAAATTCAATGGGAGGCCAAATCCGGCGAACGAGGCATAATACTCAATAAAATAACTTTCTCCATTTCCAGCCATAATATACTCCCTGCCAAATGGAACGGATGCTACCATGATGCAGAGTCCGGTCAAAAAGCTTTTCAAAAGTTCCATGCTTCACTCTCCAACTGGTCGTACCGTTAGTCCTAATTTCTGCAACATCTGTTGCTGGAACGAATGGCAGTTCTGACCAATCGGCCAGCTCCAGCCACCACGGTATGAATTCGCGAAAGACCTAATTTGCTCAATATAACTCTGAGTCGAAATGGAAGGATCCCCGTAGACATTAAAGACATTGACGCCTGGCCCACGATCACCATGATGAACATCCATGGTTGCCGTACCGCCCCAGTATTTTCCGTTAAGATCACCGTCAGTCCCGAATAGTGTCTCGGATATTCCAACCGGCTTCTTAGGCCACCAACCATAGCTCTCTTTCGGACCTACCTCTATCCACCAGTGACCATATTTATCCTCACCGAAAAGATCAATATCTTTGCGCAATACTGTAACGCCAGCAAGCAGTTTCTCTTCCCGTGGTCCAGGCAGTCCAGCTATCTGATACTGCTAATTGTCTGCGTCTGAAATGATCCCCGTGTCTGCGGCTGCATATTGAATGCCTCCAGGCTCATAATCTCCTGGTGAGACAGGTACCCCCGAGCCGCTAGTTGAGCCAGCCCCACCCCCGAAGAACCCAAACACCTGGCTCGCGAATTGGAACTGAGAATTTTTGATGAAGCTGCTCATACTGCCAGCGATTGACTGTAGACCGCTCAGAATGTTGCCGCCCATCAGCTCCAGCACGCCGCCGGCAAGACGGAATGCCGGAATGACATATTTGATGACCAAGCTAAAGACCTTGAAAATCCCGCCGAAGAGAAAGCTCAGGAACGAATGTCCTGTCGGATCGATGTACTTGACCGGATTATTTCTAACGTAGCTGTAGCGATTATGACTCTGCGGATCGCCTGCCGAGGGAATGATTGAGTCGGGTGAGATAAACCGAGCCAGCTCGGGATCGTAGTACCTGGCGCCGTAGTAATACAGGCCGTTTTCCGGATCGAGCTTCTGGCCGGTAAAGCGGTGCTCGGGGTCTACATTGCCTTCGTTCCTGCTGACTTTTCCCCAAGTCGGAGGATTTTCTGTTTACTTATTTAGGACGAGAGTGTTGGCGTCCGGGTGGCCCCAGGCGGTTGCCCGCCCGAGGCTCCCACAGACC
>DASXUF010000166.1 GCA_036504975.1 Candidatus Binatia bacterium
TCGGTTGCTGCGCGGTTTGATCGGGAATAACAACGCCTTGAAGGGAGCTGAGCGGGAGCTGAATCAGATCGAAGTTTATCGAGCCAACCTTCTGGCCCTCGATCGCTATCGCCGGAAACCGCTCGAGGGCCGCTTGAGAACTCTTGACATCTTGGAGACGAGACGGCGTAGGAAATCGCGCGCAGAGGAGAAGCTCGATTGGAACGTACTCTGGAAAGGCAACACGATACGCCATCTTGTTCCTGGGAAAGATTCGGGCGACATGCTCAGCGGCGAGAATGCGCCTGCCGTTGCCGGACTTCTTGGGGACCGCCTACGGGCGGCATTCGGGGAGGAAAGCCCGCGAGACCGGATCGTGTAAGGACCGAAGAGCCCGCAAGCGACGCCCAATTGCGAGACAAAAGAGCTTATCTCGAAATTCGCCCTGGAATTAAATAGTTATTCTTGGCCCCTTTGCGTGGTCTGTTTCAACTCAATTCCAAGCGAATCCCTCTCTATTTTGTATCCCACCGTTATATACGGTATAATCACGTTCGGTTTAATCCTGGACTGACTGGAATACATCATCGAATGACAACGCGCAACTGGGTCGTGAGCGATCCTTTCCAAGATACCCCGAAACTCCCGCCGGAACAGGAAGCGATCCGAGCGAAGTGTTTCCATTCGACCGGTACGTTCGTTGAGTTCCACAAAGAAGAGATCGAGCAATCGGTCCCGGAGCGGTTTGAGAAAATTGTTCGTCAGTATCCGCATCGACCGGCAGTAAAGGCCGTCGATCGTACGCTAACATACGCTGAGCTGAATCAGCATGCTAATCGAATCGCACGCGCGATTTTAGCTAGGCAAGAGAGCAAAGCCGAACCTGTCGCAATCCTCTTACCGAAGGGCGTTCCCCAAATCGCCGCCATGTTGGGAATTCTTAAAGCCGGGAAGTTCTTCGTGCTCCTGGACCCGTCATTTCCGTGGTCACGAACCGCAGCCTCGTTGGAAGACTCTCAAGCGGGATTGGTGATGATTAGTGAGCAGAGCGCTACGGCCGGAGACTTTGCGAGCGGTAGTTATAAAGTGATGGAGTTCGACTCGATCGATGCTAGTCTTCCGAATGATGACCTTCCGGTGGCCGTGTCACCCGACGCCATGGCCTATGTCGTCTATACCTCCGGTTCAACAGGAGAACCGAAAGGCGTCGTTCAAACTCATCGAAATCTGCTGCATCACGTCATGCTTTTCACGAACGCGTACCATTTATGTGAACATGACAGGGTGAGTTTGATAGCTTCGGGAACGGCACGCGCCGTTCACGACACCTTCGCCGCTTTGCTGAACGGCGCTTGGCTTCTCCCATTTGATGTTCAGCAAGAAGGCATGACTCGCCTCACCAACTGGCTCCGTCAAGAAAGAATCTCAATTTGGTCCGTGAGTTCGCTGCTTTTCCGTAACTTTTGCGAAGCCGTCACAGAGAAGGAAATCTTCCCGGATCTTCGCCTGATCCGACTGGCCAGTGAGGCGGCATACAAAATCGATCTTGACCTCTACAAAAAAACCTTTTCGTCAGGCTGCTTGTTAGCCAATGGTCTGAACACCGCTGAAACACAATTTTTGCGAATATATCTGATGGATCACAGTACCGAGGTTACCGGTAACAAAGTACCCGTCGGCTACGCTCTTGACGACAAGGAGGTTTTCCTTTTGGACGATGCGGGCAGGGAAGTTAGCTTCAACAAGATCGGCGAAATAGCTGTGCGGACCCGTTATCTTTCTCCCGGGTACTGGCGGAGGCCGGAGCTTACCGAAGCCAAGTTCAAATCGGACCCCGAAGGCACCGATAGGCGCATTTATCTTACCGGCGATTTGGGTCTGATGCTTCCTGATGGCTGCTTGATCCACGAGGGCCGCAAAGACTTTCGTGTCAAGATTCGCGGTTACGGCGTCGAGCTGGCGGAAGTTGAGAACACGCTCCGTAGCCACCGCGCCGTCAGGGAAGCTGTGGTGATCGCGCCACAGTCCAAATCAGGCGAAGCTCGTTTAATCGCGTACTTTACTTCCTCAATTCAAGCAGCTCCCAGGGTTAGCGAGTTGCGTAATTTTCTTAAAGAAAAACTCCCCGATTACATGATACCGTCAGCTTTTGTAAAGCTCGAATCAATCCCACTTACGCCTAATGGCAAGGTAGATCGTAAAGCTTTGCCGGAGCCGGAAACGACTAGACCTGAGCTAGACACGGCCTATACACCCCCTCGAAGCGAGATCGAACAGAAACTGGTGCAAATATGGGAGGAAGTCCTCGGCGTTCGGCCGATCGGCATCCACGACAACTTCTTCGACCTAGGGGGGCATTCGCTTCTGGCCGCCAAACTGTTTGCGCGTTTGGACGAGGCGTTCGGCCGCTCGCTTCCGTTAGGCGTCCTGTTCAACGCTCCGACAGTGGGCTTGCTCGCCGAGCGCTACCGAAGCGCTCCAGAGCCGAAGGCGCGTTCAGCGATCGTTCCGATCCGGACGGGCGGCACTCTACCGCCGATCTTTGGCGTACCTGGTGTATTCGGGAACGTGCTCTGCTTCGCGGAACTGAGCCGCGAACTTGGTTCCGATCAGCCATTCTACGGACTGCAATCCATCGGCCTCGACGGAGCGGAGGCGCCGCTCGATTCCATTGAATCAATGGCGAGCCTGTACGTAAGTGAAATTCGCAAAGTTCAACCTCACGGACCGTACGCGCTCATCGGGGCATGTTTCGGCGCCCGGGTGGCCTATGAGATGGCTCGCCAGCTGCTTGAAGCTGAAGAGGGAGTGGCGTTCCTCGGCCTATTGGACCCGTCTCGCCGCGAAGGGTATGACACCAGCGAAAACGCGGTTTCCAAGTCTCGGATACGCAAGCGCGCGAAAGCGCTAAGTAGTTTCGTGACGGACCGTCTACAACTCTATCTCGATGAAATGCGGGGTCTTGAGGGAGCCGAGCGCATCAAGTTCATCGCGAGCAAAATCCGGTCGCTCACCTTGAACATCGGGAGTAGCAAGGCCTTCACGCGCATCCAGCGTGAGCTCAACCAGCTCGAAGTCTTTATGGCAAATAAAGAAGCTAGCAAACGGTATCATCGCAAACCGTTGAACGGGCGGCTCCGAGCTTTGGAAATTTTTGAGACGTCACGCAATACCATGGGCTGGCGTTTCGACTGGAAATCCCTTTGGGGCGGCCATCCGGTTCGACATCACGTGCCGGGCAAAGACTCCGGAGACATGCTTAGAGGCGAGAATGCGCCTGCCGTTGCCGGACTTCTTGCGCAGCGCCTGCGGGCGGCCTTCGCGGCGGAAAACCGGCGAGACTCGGTCGTCCATGGACGGTGAAGTTGCAAACGTCCAATTGTCATATCATTGCAGAAGAATCCCGAAAACCATTTCGTTACCACGCGCGACTCACTAGCACCGGACAGTTTCGCAAGCTCTTCCTACGAAAACGAGCCTCGGTCCTAGAAACCATGTTGCGCTGAAGCCTTGCACCAGGTTTTCCTAACCGGGCGCCGCATCCACGTGGCACGCGGAGAGTCTTGGGTGAACAGACTGTTGAAAAACCCCCGTTCACCCTTCGAGAGTCTCAGGGCGAACGGACCTAGTATTGGAATCGTTGAGTAATTTCCGTTCGTGCTGAGCTTGTCGAAGCACGAGTAGGACTTTTTCAACAGTCTGTGAAGACTTGACCTGCCCCCCGAAAACTAGACCATTTTGAAAGTGAGTCCTCCTGCGGAAAGCCAGCGATCATAGACCTGGTTTGTCACACAACCGCGCAGGAGGGCATTCACGTGAAACGTACCATGGGCGAGATTGAGATCCAGGTCGAACGTGCAGGTGAGCGTTTGATCTCCCTCGAGAACGATGGCGCCGCCACCCAGTCGGTACGTGCAGGTGTCGAACAGCGGATACTGATGGTCGTCAACAATCTCGATGACCGCCCGAATATCGTCATGACGAATCCGAGCGCGGGCTTCGACTGTAATCCGCAGCTTGCCGCCCGAGTCGAACTGGACGCGCGGGCCGGTCTCGTCATGGGTCTTGACTCGCGTTATCAGAACGTCGGCTTTCGCATCGACCTCTCGCTGTTGCTGCCCGCGACTAAAATAAGTGCTGATGACCTCGTCTGTCGGGCCGATCGTCTGCACCTTGCCCCCTTCCAGCAGGAGACTGCGTTGGCATAGGTTGGCGACCGCGTGAAGATTGTGGGAAACGAAGACGACGGTGGCCCCGCTCTCGATTACGGAATTCATACGCTCGGCACACTTGAGCTGGAAGAGGTAGTCTCCGACGCTGAGCACCTCGTCGACGATCAGGACCTCGGGATCGACATGCGCGGCAACAGCAAAGCCGAGGCGGGCGTACATCCCCGAAGAGTACCGCTTGACCGGAGTATCGATGAACTTCTCGAGCCCGGAGAATGCAACTATGGCATCGAAGCGTCGGTGAATCTCGTCCCTGGTCATGCCCAGAATAGCTCCGTTCAGATAGATGTTTTCGCGACCGGTAAGGTCCGGATGAAAAGCCCGCACCGATCTCGATGAGAGCGGAGATACGACCCGCCGCGCGGATGGAGCCTTCGGTCGGCCGCATAATCCCGGTAAGCAGCTTAAGGATGGTGCTCTTCCCGGCGCCATTCGCACCGATGATACCGAACGCTTCGCCGCGCTGCACGCTGAATGAGACATTCTCGAGCGCCCAGAACTCGCGCTGATCGAGTTCTTGAGTGCGTTCGCCACGGGCTAGGCGGCGCGCCAACGCGGGCACTAAGTCCCTTAGGGAATTGTACAGCTCGCCGCGGCGAAACTTCTTGAAAACCCCTTGAACGTCGAGAACGAATTCGTCCGTCATCGGTGATGTCAGACGCTTTCTGCAAAGAAGGGTTCGAGTTTCTTAAATTACAAGCGCCGCAGTGAAAAGAAATACCGTGAAAACAAAACTATAGCAGAGCTAGGCCAGAGACGGGCTGCGGTGCAAAATCACCGTGGTAGAGATCCCCTCCAATAGCGGGGATACGGGATTGACGAGCAGCAGCGGCGTCCACTCTCCGAACATCGCAGAGTCATAAAACACCGGCGTAAAAAAGATGGCGAAAGTCAGGAATACTTCCACGATGTACTTCACGTCACGAAAAAAGAGACTGGCCGCCGAAAAAATGATCGCGAGGGCGGCCGCCAGCATGATCAATGACCCGACGAGGAGCGGGAGCCATAGCAAATATACACTCAATCCCACCTGCGCAACCAACAGGAATGCGCTGACGACCGCCGCCGCGACGAGGAAATCGAACAATTGCGAGAAGACGGCGGCAAGCGGAAAGATCAGACGGGGCAGGTAGATCTTCGTCACGAGGTTGGCATGTGCAACGAGGCTGTTCGTGCCAAAGCGGCGGAGCGCGGAAACAAAGAAAGCCCACGGCGCCGCCTTCACGGCGACGGAGGTCAGGTCCGATAAGGCGAGCGGCGTCTGAGAGACCGTGGCGATTGCATAGCGGACGATAAAACCGGCGCAAACGATGACCATCGGCATCAATACCGCCCAGAGCATTCCCATCACGAACTGCTTGTATTTCAACTTGATCTCTCGCCACGTGATCATGTAGAGAAGCTCCCGGCGATCGAAGAGTTCTCGTATCGCGTTGATCATCAATCGGGAACCTCGCCGACGCCCGATACGTTGTGCGCCGAAACGCTAGCAACACCGTGAATCTGCATTGACGCCTTTGCCACTTTTGTATTGGTGCCCGGAGCCGGACTCGAACCGGCACGGACCCTTCCGGGTCCTCGGGATTTTAAGTCCCGTGTGTCTACCAATTCCACCATCCGGGCATGGAAAACAAAGCTGAAAGCGGAAAGATGAAACCAACCTCCAGCCAGTTTAGATTACTACAACTGACGATGGAAATGAAAACAGCGGCTGGGAAGCCAGCCGCTGTGAAGGATCGATGCTGACACGGCCGATTTAAACGAAGAGTGGTGCCAATACCAGCGTGATCGTGCTGAGAAGCTTGATCAGCACGTGCAAGCTCGGACCTGCGGTGTCTTTGAACGGGTCGCCAACGGTGTCCCCGACGACCGCCGCCTTGTGAGTCTCGGAACCCTTGCCGCCATACTGCCCCATCTCGATGAACTTCTTGGCGTTGTCCCAGGCGCCGCCGCTGTTATTCAGGAACGTCGCCATGAGTATTCCGGCGATGGTGCCGACCATCAAAAGCGCCGCGACGGCCTCGGCGCCGACGCCGAGGAAGCGAAAGATCACGCCGACGGCAATCGGCATTCCGACCGCGAGAATCCCGGGCGCAACCATCTCCTTTAAAGCGCCCACAGTGACGATGTCCACGCATCTGGCATAATCCGGCTTGGCAGTCCCCTTGAGAATACCGGGGTTCTCTTTGAACTGGCGCCGGACCTCGTTGATGACGTAGTAAGCGGCCTTTCCCACCGCGCGGATCGCGAGCGCGGAAAAAAGAAAGACCAGCATCGCGCCGAGAAGCCCGCCGACAAACACTTCCGGCTTGGCGATGTTGACGGACTCTAACTTCGCACCGTAGTGCGCCACCTCGTCGAGATAGGCGGAGAACAGAAGAAACGCAGCTAACGCCGCCGAGCCGATCGCATATCCTTTGGTGAGCGCCTTAGTGGTATTTCCGACCGCGTCGAGCCGGTCCGTCCTTCTCCGCACCTCCTCCGGCTGTTGGCTCATCTCGACGATGCCGCCGGCGTTGTCGGTGATCGGGCCGAAGGTGTCCATCGCGAGGATGTATGCCGCGGTGCCTAGCATTCCCATAGTGGCGACCGCGGTGCCGAAGAGACCGGCGTGCGGCACGCCGCTCGCGAGGCCCAAATAGTACGAGGCGATAATGGCGATGGAGATGACCACCACGGGAACGGCGGTGCACTCCAACCCGACGGCGACGCCCGTGATGATGTTCGTCGCCGGTCCGGTCTGCGACGCCTCGGCGATCGATTTCACCGGGCGATATTTGTATTCCGTGTAGTACTGGGTGATGTAGACGAACACCTGGGCCATTGCGATGCCGATGACGCCGCAGAGAAAGAAATAGAACCACGCCGACGAAGCTTCGGGATAGACCGCGGGATCGACCGCGAGCAGCCAGCGCGTGGAAATAAAAAATCCGACGATGGCGAGAAACGTGGTCACGTAATAGCCGCGGTTGAGGGCGTCCATCGGATCGCCCTTTTCGTCGGTCTTGACGACCATGACCCCGACGATCGAAGCGATCAGTCCGAAGGCGCGCGCCACCAACGGGAACAAGATGCCCTTGAGCCCAAAGTAGGGAAACAAGCCGACGCCGAGAATCATCGCGCCGATATTTTCCGCCGCGGTCGATTCGAAGAGGTCGGCGCCGCGGCCGGCGCAGTCGCCCACGTTGTCGCCGACGAGGTCCGCGATCACGGCCGGGTTGCGGGGGTCGTCCTCGGGGATGCCGGCCTCGACCTTGCCCACGAGGTCGGCGCCCACGTCGGCGGCCTTGGTATAAATACCGCCTCCGACCTGCGCGAAGAGGGCAACGAACGAAGCGCCAAACCCATAGCCCGCGATCATCAGCGGGATCTTCGGGGCAAGCTCTT
>DASXUF010000167.1 GCA_036504975.1 Candidatus Binatia bacterium
ATTCGTGGGATTGCGCGCGCCGTCGGAGATATCGATGAGGCGATTCGGGCCCTGCGAAAGTCCAGGATAGAGGCGCTTAGGGGCTCTATTTGAAATGGTCCTTGCAACCGATACCCATGCTCTCATCCACCACGTCACGAGACAGAGCAGAAAGTTAGGTCGTAGGGCGAGGGTGATCTTCGACCGCGTAGAGCGGGGCGTTGATGTGCTTCTGATACCATTTGCCGTTTTAGAAGAAATAATGCTTTTGTCCGAGGCCGGAAAGGTTCGGCTTCCCATACCCTTCAGAGAGCTACTTATTTCGTTGATGCAGGCCGACAACTTCGACTTAGGAGTCAACGACGCTCAGCTTCTCCTGGAAGCCGCCGCCTTAACCGGTATCAGAGATCCTTACGACCGGCTGATCGTCGCGCAAGCGAGAGTGGCCGGGCTGCCTCTAATTACCGGCGATGAGGAAATTCACGATAGCCGCCTCGTTCGAACCGTTTGGGATTGACGCCACTCGTGCTTAGGATATTTACGCTGCAATTACTGTTTGAGCTTCGGATAGGGTTCATGCCCGAAGAGCGCCAGGTTCTCGGTCACCTGCACCGGCCGGTTGCTCGGCGCGAGTCAGTCCTTGTCCCCCGGGTTCCATTGCAGCTGAAACAAACGCTGTCATCTTTCTCCCTAAAGGACATTTGCCACGTTTTTGCGATTGCGAAAGTGTGGCAAGCATCGCTTTGTCATCGTCACTGAACCCTAAGACATATTTTCGTGTTTTCGCAATTGCGAAAACATGATAAGCGTCGCGCGTGAAGAGGTGATGTAGAGGCGTTCGGGACAGGTCGAAAGGGCGTGCGGAATAGGGTGAAGAACCCCGAACTCTGTCGTTGAGGCCTCCGAAGCAGCGAACGAAATGGAGAGAATTATATATGACAACTTCCGAGATTCATATCGGACTGCTGACTCCTCAGACAGCCAATCGCCCGCATTTCGAGAATTTCAAAAGGCTTCTTCCACACGAGGTTACTCTGACCATTGAAGGGCTTGACCTGGTCCGGTCCTCACTCTTTGACTTGGTGGACAAATCCGACGTGGTCGTAAGCAAGGCCTTAGAGATGAAGCGAAGATTTCCGATACAGGGCGTGATCGTTACCGGCGCTCCGACGGCTATTCTGAATCCAGCCTTGGAAAGCAAAGTCTCAACAGCCGTTGGACTTCCGGTTGTGACCGCGGTCTCGGCGGCCGTAGCGGCGCTGAAGGCCGTATCGGCGAAGCGGCTGATCGTTGTGACTCCATTCGCGGAAGAAATGAACGCCAGATTGAAGAGAGTTATCGAGGATTCCGGGTTTACGATTCTTTCTTGCCCGCAGTTCGAGGACCAAAACGCCGTCGCATCCGCAAAGGCGAGTCCCGAAGAGCTGTTCCGAAGAGTGGAAAGCGCCTTCAAGACGGCGCCGACGGCTCATGCTATTTACTTTCAGGGCGCTACGCTGGATCCCCTCCTCATTATCGAGAGGCTCGAGCAGAGTCTTAAGGTGCCTGTGATTGCCAGCAATCCGGCCATGTTATGGCTCCTCTTGTCGCTGTTGCGGCGCAAGTACTCTATCCAGGGCTATGGAAAGCTCCTGGCCACCTGGCCGGAGCATGAGGTTTGAGTCGCGCGTGAACAGGAGTTGAAGGAGGGAAATTTGCAACGGAAAGCCGCGAAAGAGTGCCCCTTGATCCTCATCGCGGCGGTGATTCTCGTTCAACTTTCACCCTTGTTGCCGCTTGGCGCGCAGGAGAGTCGCCCGAGCAAACTCGTCGAGGCAGCCCGCAAAGAGGGGAAACTGGTCTGGTATACCTCGACGAGCATCGAGGACGCCAAGAGTCTGGTCGATGCCTTCAATAAAAAATATCCCTTCGTGCGCACGGAATTTTTTCGAGCCGGTTCCGCCGGGCTATTGAACCGCATCGTCAACGAAGCCCGCATTGGAAAATTATTTTTCGACGTCGTCGCGATCAGGGGGCTGGAGACGCATCAGTTAATCCAGGGAGGTTTACTGCAGCCCTATTTCTCGCCGGAGAGCAAAGCCTATCCGGCAGGCTTTAAGCATCCCAAGGGGCTGTGGGTCGATTACTTTGATGCTTATCAGGTAATCGGCTACCATACGCGACTCGTGCCTAAGGACCAGGTCCCCAAGAGCTACGATGATCTGCTTCACCCGAGGTGGAAGGGCAAGATTGGAATGGACGAGGACTTGTACTCATGGTACGGGGCGCTGGTTCAAAAGTGGGGTAAGGAAAGAGCCCATAGATTCATGAAGGGATTGGCCCGACAGGAGATTCAATTTCGTAGCGGCCAAACACTGGTGGCTCAGCTTTTGGCAGCGGGCGAGTTTACCGTAGCCATGGTCCTTGCCCATAGGATCGAAAAGATGAAGGAACGAGGAGCCCCGGTCGAGTGGGTAACTACATTGGACCCTATTGCCGCATCGCTCCATCCGATTGGGCTTGCCGCTAGGGCACCTAATCCAAACACAGGGAAGCTGTTCATCGATTTCGTACTTTCGAAAGAAGGCCAGAAGTTGGTTTTGGATATCGGTCGGACGCCGGCACGCTCCGGCATCGACCCCAAGATGGATGCAAAGAACTTGAAGCTTTACCCCGTTCCTCCAGAATCCGGCGAAAACTACTCGCAGTATCTAAAAGAGTTTCGAGAAATATTCGGTCGATAAGTAGTAGGTTTGGGCAGATTTTTCAGGTTTTCTATTTTAAACATCCGCGCCAGACGAGAAAAGTACTCGAGGCGCTCTCCGGTTTCGTAAAGACCGCCGCTCCCACTCACCGCTAGCAGCTACTTTCGTGTTTTCGAAATTACGAAAACACGGGAATACGTTAATTCCGTTCAGCCCCAGTCGTGCTTGGAATACCTGCGCTTAAGCTGCTGTTTGAGTTTCGGATAGGTTTCGCGCCAGAAGGGCGGCAGGTTCTCGGTCACCTGCACCGGCCGGTTGCTCGGCGCGGGTGCGTGAATGCGAATGCAGCGGACGCTTCCCTTGGTTCGGATCTTCGAGTTAGTCTCAGGTCGTCTCCAATTCCCGCTTCTTTGAACCTCAGTAACCTTTGCCACGTTTTCGCAATGAGTGCCGAAGCGATATTTAGTCCGTTCTGCTGAAGCAGAAGTCCAGCGTTTTGACTGTTGGGACGCCTAAACTCCGCCTCCTTCCGATAACGGACATTTGCCATGTTTTCGCAATTGCGAAAACGTGATAAGTATCGCTGCCGTGGAAGAGGTGAGTTATAGACAGTCGCGGCTGTGTCGTTTGCTCGGCAATCCCGTTGCCTTCACCGTGGTCGCGTTGCTGGCGGAAAACAAAGACATGAGCACGAGCCAGATCGCGCAAGCGATTGGCCGCAGTGTGCCGCGCACCAGCAATATTCTCGAAGCGTTGAGGCTCGCAGAGATGGTGCGCTACGAGACCGAAGGCCGCCACGCTCGCTACCGCCGCAAACATCCGCGTGAAGTCCGAAGAATTCTTGACGCGCTTTGCGCTTTCGTAAAGACCACTTCCGTGAGCCACCGTTGATCCGATTTTTTCAACCGACTGCCATTTACCACGTTTTCGCAATTGCGAAAACGTGATAAGAGAGCGCCTTCATGGGACCTCTGCGTTATCGTGATTTTCGTTTTCTCTGGATCGGTTGGGTGCTGGGCGCCACCGGCTCCTGGGTGCATCAGGTCGCCACGTTGTGGCTCATTCTCGAATTGACCAATTCGCCCTTCATGTTGGGATTGAGCGGCCTTTTCATGTCCGTTCCTTTTCTCGTGACCTCGCTCTTCGGCGGCGCTCTGGCCGACCGGATGGATCGGCGGAAACTCCTCCTGGTGACTCAGGGCGTCGCCGCAATTCTCGCATTCGTACCCGGAGTGCTGTCCGGCCTGGGTATTATTCAAGTCTGGCATCTTTATGCGCTCAGCTTCGTGAGCTGGACCGTCGGGGCCTTCGACGGTCCCGCGCGTCAAGCGTTGATCCCGTCGCTGGTTCCCGAGAAGCAGCTCATGGGAGCGATCGCCTTGACCTCGGTGATCCGCCGAAGCACGGCGCTGGTAGGGCCGATGATCGGAGGGGGTGCGATAACGTTCTTCGGCGTCACCGGGGCCTTTTTTCTTCACGCTTTGATCAATGTCATGGTCCTAGCGACGATCTTTCAAATGCGAACAGGCGAAGACGCCATCGACCACCGCCGCGCGCCCATGGGTCGGTCCATCATCGAAGGCTTAAAGACCGCGCGCAGCAGCCGTGTGATTTTCGGCATTCTCTGCGTCGAAGCCGTCAGTACCATGACCGTGACTTACCAGCCGCTCATGCCGATTTTTGCCCGGGACATTCTTAAAGTCGGACCTTCTGGGTTGGGGCTTCTCTACACGTCCGCCGGAGTCGGCGCGTTGATCGGCTCCGCGATCCTGGTCAAGATGGGCGACGTTCAAAACAAAGGAAAAATATTTCTGCTGACGGTTCTTCTTCAACCTTCGGCGGTGTTGCTGTTCGGCCTTTCTCCCTGGCTTATCTTATCGATGACGATGCTCGCAGTCTCCGGAGTTTTGGAAGTGATCGGCGGGACGGTGCGCAATGCCATGCTACAGCTCTCCACCGAGAATCGGATGCGCGGCAGAATCATGGGATTGAATATGATGGTGCACCGCGGGCTCGGCCCGTTGAGCGGCCTTCCCGCGGGCTCGGCGGCGGCTCTGATCGGCGCCCCGCTGGCGATTTCGGGAGGCGCGGCCTTTTTTATCTTTTATGCCCTGTTCATGTTTGTGCGAGTTCCGGAGCTTCACCGTTATCGCATTCGGGCGCGCGACGGAGCGTCGGCCGAAGGCGAGGGCAAAATGGAGCTTGCTTAAGGCCGGACGCGCGAAAGTCAGGTTTCACGACTCGCTTTTATAGAAACACCATGAGCCTAGAAAGCGTGCATATCGGCGCTTTCACGCCTGAAGAGCGCCAGGTTCTCGATCACCTGCACCGGCCGGGTACACTACACTCGGTACGAGCATGTGAATGCGAATGTAGTGAACGCTTCCCTCTCGTTCGGATCTTCGAGTTATGTCAAGGCGGTCTACAATTCCCGCTTCTCTGAACCCCGGTGACACTTGCCATGTTTTCGCAATTGCGAAAGTGTGGCAAGCATCGCTTTCTGGACTTCGCAGTTAAAGTCTGCGCGGTTGGCTACGCCATACTTCATCGAGCGTATTGCGAAACAATACATTCAAGTCCTCTGCCGCCACCCTGGACTGTGGCTGGTCACTGACGGCTTTCTCCAGACGTGGCAGCTCGCGCTCGATGAATTCGCTGATGGCTGACATTCTCGGACCTTCGTCGAGTTCCGCTCCACTTTTCTTTAGTTCCAGTAGCTCGTCGATGGCGCAGCGAAGCTCAGGCGTCGAAACCGTCGCTTCCAATAATCTGCCGAATTCGATTGGGACTGGCCCGAGATCTTGCTCGATCCAGCGCATAGCCAACAAGGGCCGCAGGACGTAAAAGTACTTTTTCCGCCACACGGTATCTCCACGCAAGTACTCGCGCACGTTTCCTTTGGCCATATGGAGGTAATGGAAGAAGGTCGCCTTGGGCGAATAAAAAACAGGAACCGGGCCCCGAAGCTTTGCGGCGAATGAAAATCGCTCCTGATAAACAATAGGACACTGCAGCCATTCAAGCAGCGGCGGATTCGACTTCCGAAAGAGCTTCAAGGCTTTTCGAACGTCCCAGCCGCTCAAGTCAATGTCGTTGCTAATGGGCCGCTCGACCACATCCCGCCGCGCTTCCAGATCAACGGAGAGATACCATTCGGGCCGGTGCACGTAGATAAAGCGGACATCATAGTCGCTGTCGGTAGAGGGAAAGCCCCAGGCGCGGCTTCCTGACTCGACGGCCAACAATGTCACCACATCCTCATGTTCTTCTATCAAGGCGATTTCAGCTTGAATGGCAGCGGTAGTAGTATCGGTCATGCCCTAGCATACGAAGAAAACGTGATGCGGTCTACCGGAGTCATGACCCTTTCAAGCTCTCCAATACGTGCTCGACGCTTCCCCGGATCGGAATTTTCGTGTCGTCTCAAGCAGGTCTAAAAGTCTGAATTTTTAAACCAAAGTGACATTTGCCATGTTTTCGCAATTGCGAAAACGTGATAAGCATCGCGGTCGTGGAAGAGATGAGCTACAGACAGTCGCGGCTAAGATGGCCGGTCTTCCTATTGAATTCGATCGGCTGCGCGTTAACGTATAAGGGTTCCCGAACAGAGTGTGTTCCCGCGAAAGGACCGGACCATGGCTAAATGGTTTTTCGAGCCGAGACATACGGCGGCGGAGTTCAGCGTGCGTCACATGATGGTGACGTTCGTCCGCGGCCATTTTAAAAACGTTCACGGCACCCTCGTTTTCGATCCGGCGAATCCGCGGGCCGCGTCCGTCGAGGTCGCGATCGACGCTGCCGGTATTTGGACCGGGGAAGCGGACCGCGACGCTCATCTCAAGAGCGCGGATTTTCTCGACGTGGAAAAACATCCCAAGATCACCTTCAAAGGCAATCGCGTCGAGCTTGTCGGTGCGAACGAAGCCGTTCTCACGGGTGAGCTGACAATCCGCGGCGTGACCCGCACCGTGCCGCTGCGCGTTCAATATCTGGGTCAATGGCAGACTCCCTGGTGGGAAGACGGGGTGGATAAGGGGCCAAAGACGAGGGCCGGCTTTGTCGCTACGACGTCCATCAACCGGCACGACTTCGGCGTGAGCTGGAACGGGACTTTGGACAGGGGAGGTGTCGTCGTCGGCAACAGGGTTGAGATCACGATCGACGCCGAAGCGATTCTACAGGAGCCGTGAGAAGATGAGCAAGATAAATGTCCGATACATCGTCAACGATGTCGACGCGGCGATTCCATTCTATACGAACATGCTCGGTTTCAAGCTCGAGATGCATCCGGCGCCGGGCTTCGCGAGCCTATCGCGCGGGAATTTACAGCTATTGCTCAATAGACCCGGAGCTGGCGGAGCCGGGCAAGCGATGCCCGAAGGCCAGCGTCCTCAACCGGGCGGGTGGAACCGTATTCAGATTGAAGTCGACGATCTCGAAGCGACCGTCCAGAAGTTGAAGAGCGCAGGAGCGCGGTTTCGCAATGAGATCGTGACCGGCAACGGAGGCAAGCAGATCCTTATCGAGGATCCGTCCGGCAACCCGATCGAACTCTTCCAACCATTCTGAAACAATCGGCTGCGCGCCACGGCATTGGACTGGAAGTTTCAGCTAGCCGTTCCAACCGTAGAGTCTCATGGGATTGGCGCGCATGATCTTATCCTTCTGCTTGTCCGAGATATCTTTTCTGCCCATCACCGTAGACACCATATACGGAAAGCCGCCGTCCCAGTGCGGGTAGTCGGAAGCGAAAAGTATCCCATCTTCTCCGATCCGTTCCATCACGTAGGGAAGAGTGCTTTCTTCCGGTTCGGTGGCATAGAACCAATTTCCTCGTGTCATGTACTCGCTGGGTTTGGCCTTGAGCAGCGGGGCTTCGCACCGCCTTTTTTCCCATTCCTCGTCCATTCGGTCCATCCAGTAGGGCACCCAACCGCAGCCGCACTCCAGGAACGCGACGCGCAAATCCGGAAACTTTTCCGGCACGCCTCCGTAGACCAACGCGCTGCAATCGAGCAGCGTTTCAAAAGGCCGGCCGATGGTGTGACGGAATAAAAATGTGTCGAAGCGGATTTCACCGGCGGGTCCCTGGCGCGAGTTGTGAATCAGCAATGGCGCATTGAGTCTTTGGAGTTCTTGGTAAATGGGCCAGTAAATCGGCTGACCGATATGTTCTTTCATGCCGAACGTGCCGACGGTGACTCCGACCAGGCCGAGGCCGCTGACGGCGCGGTTCGTTTCGGCAACGGCGGCGGGCACGTCCTGGAACGGGACCAGACCGACGCCTTTGAGGCGAGGGCTTTCCGCGCAAATGCTCGCGACCCAATTGTTATACGCCCGGCAAAACGCCGCCGCGTAGTCTTTCTCCGGCGACATCGTTATGCCGAAGCCGCCGGTGGGAAAAAGCACCGAAACATCGATCCCCTCGATGTCCATGTCGCGAAGGCGGCTCGACACATCCGTGATGTTCAAGCCGAGCTTTCCGTACATGCTCGAATCCCAGACGTCGTTGGGAAGGAGCGGACCCTGGCGTCTGCGAAAGGGCTCTTCCATAAATTTACGAATGTCCGCGTCCCGGTCCCTCACGTGGCCGTCGGCGTCGATGACCTTTACGCTTTCTAGATTTGTAGGTGCCATGCTCTCTCCTTACTATTTAAGCCACGGATGGTCGTAGCTCTCATTAACCTCTAGCTGTCATACGGGAAGGTTCCGTTTTCAGCCAACGCCTTACCATAGCCGGAATCGGGAGATCAATGGGTCGTTGACGGTTGCTCGTCCGGCGCGAGCGGCTCACGATGACCGAGTGACGACGCTTTCACGTTTTCGCATTGCGAAAATGCGGCAAACCTCGTTGAACGTTTGAACTTAAGGGCGGTCCGGACTAGAAGTGAGGAAAGTTCGGCTTTGACGTCCAAACCTGGAGGTGCGTGATGGGACGTGTACACCGTCTGTCGCTTGCCGTCTTATTAACCTTCGCTTCATTCTGGATCCGCGCCGCATCGGCCGCGACGATCGACGAGGTGATCGCGGGGGCAAAAAAAGAAGGCGTGCTGGAGCTTCATGCGGCTTCCACTCTGGGCCCCGCCGGCGCGCCGGCGCTCGCCGCCGCCTTCAACAAAAAACACGGCCTCAATCTGAAAGTGAACTACCATCCTTCGGGCAATATGACGCGCGACGTCGCGAAGATCGTCGGGCTCGCCGCCTCGGGCGTCGCGCCGGAATGGTACCTGATGGTCGTGACCGACGCCCATCACGGCTCGCTCTGGGTGCGCAAACTTCACATCCCGTTCGACTACAAAAGTCTCGGCGTCGATCCGAACGCCGTCCAATACGACTCCGGCACGGTGTCCATCGCCAATCAGATGATTCTTCCCGCGTACAACAAAAAAACCCTGGCCGTCAAAGACGTGCCCAGGAAATGGGACGATCTTCTCGATCCCAAGTGGAAAGACGGCAAGCTCGGCGTGCTCAGCTCGACACACCACTGGGCGCGCCTTGCCGCCGGTCCCTGGGGAGAGGAAAAGACGACCGATTTCGTCAAGAAGCTCGCCGCCTTGAAGCCAATGCTCGGCCGCGGCGGGGAAATCGCCCAGCGCCTGCTCCTGGGGGAGATTTTAATCTCCGCCACGATGCATGACGATCAGATCCAGGACCAGGCGGAAAAACAGTCTCCGCTCGTTTTCGCCGCAGAGGTGCAACCCGTTATCTCGGCCGAATACCACGCGGGAGTTCTCAAAGGCGCGCTGCACCCCAACGCCGCCCATCTGTTTGCCGCCTTTCTAACGACGGCGGAAGCCCAGCAGTTCTTAGACAAACATCTCGGGCTCAGCTCGGTTCATGTGAAAGGCACCCGGGCGCACAAGTTCGCGCAGGGAAAAGAACTGGTGTTCATGAAGCAGGACAAAGCGCAGATGATCGACAAGCTTTCCCGGGAATACGGCAAGATACTGGGCTTCGATTGACGGTAGAGGTCGTAGCCCGCGCTGAAGTAGAGATTCCTCGTATCAAACTCGACAAAGAGTCTCCGATGCTTCCCTCGGCTCGGATTTTTCGAGTTATCCTCAGCACATCTAAAATCCCGATTCTTTGAACGAAGGACATTGATCACGTTTTCGCAATTGCGAAAACGTGGCAAGCATCGCCGCTCAAGCCCGCGGCGGTTTTTGCTGTCAATCAAGAGTCAAATCAATTAAAATTGTGACAATGGAACTGAGCCCGCAGATCCTCGTACCCGTTGTCATCGTCGCAGCGGCGATCGTTATTTTCGTCCTGCGCCGGATGAGCGAAGTGGCGGCGCCTAAACGGCCGGCGCCGAGCGAAATGTCTGCCCATGAAGAGGCGCCGCCGCTTCAGGACGAGGACCGTGTTCTGATCACTCATCCGCTCATTCGTCGGGCTGCCGAGAGGGCCTTGGCCCAGGGAGGCGGGCGCGCAAAATTCATAGACCGAGACGGCGATGGGATCTACTTCAACTTCGGCCGCATCGAAGATCCCGTTCAGCGTAAGAATGCCGTGGAATTAATCAGAAGTATCCCAAACGGCGGGCAAGTAGACATGGTTCAAGTTATCCAGTTGATCCGCCGCCTTTTCAATAAATAACCGTCGTTCAGCTCTCTACAAACTCGCCTTCTTCCCTTCGACTGTGCGATGCTCGTGAGTCACGCGGCGCCGGTCGAACGCGCACGACGGTTGTAACGGATCGAGTCCACAAACGCGGTAACTATGAATCCCGCTCCGATCAGCCCGGTGACAACCTCGGGAATATGGTTTACCGCGTTTAGAAACATCATTACCGCCAAGGCGATGATCGCGTAGAAAGCGCCGTGCTCGAGGTAGCGATAGGACGCGAGCGTCTCGCGCTCCACGAGCATGATCGTCAGGCTCCGGACGAACATGGCGCCCACGCCGAGGCCGATACCAATGATGAAAAGGTTGTTCGACAGCGCGAAGGCGCCGATCACGCCGTCGAAGCTGAAGCTCGCGTCCAGCACTTCGAGGTAGAGGAACGCCGCCGCGCCCGATTGCACCACTTCTCCGGTGACCTCCGACTCCACGTTGAGCACCGCCGAAACGCCGTCCACTGCGATGTAGGTCACGAGGCCGAAGATTCCGGCGATGAGAAATTCGAACCGCTCGTGCCCAAGAAGCCAGGTCGAGACGAAATAGAGCAGTAGCAGGACCAGGCCCAGTTCCACTGCCTCGATCCGCCCGAGGCGTGTCAGCGGACGCTCGATGACGTTGATCCAGTGGACGTCCTTTTCGTGATTTAAAAAATGTTTGAGGCCGACCATCGCGAGGAACGCGCCGCCGAAAGCCGAGACGGTAACGTGCGCGCCGGTAAGTACGCGCGAGTAGCGGTCCGGGTCCGTGACCGCCATCACCAGCGCCGAAACGGGATCGATGCGCGTGATGATCGCGACGATGGCCAGCGGAAAGACAACCCGCATGCCGAGCACCGCAATGGCGATCCCCCAGGTGATGAAACGGCGCCGCCACGCGGGAGCCATCTTCTTCAGCACCACGGCATTCACGACCGCGTTGTCGAACGACAGCGAGACCTCGAGAATCGCCAGCACCGCTACGATGAACACGGTCGATAGGACGCCGGGCCAGCTGTGGGTTGTACCCCAGCCGAGAAAAGCCCCGAGACCGAGTCCGGCGGCGGTAACCAAGAATGAGTTGCGAAAATAACCCATAGCGGTTCGTTTGTATGGGTGTCGAATAACGCAATCGGCGGGTACAGTCCAGCGCTATTTCAAAGCCGTCAGCGCCATTCGTGCTTGGGATATTTTCGTTGTAGTTGTTGTTTGAGCTTCGGATAGGTTTCACGCCAGAAAAGCGCCAGGTTCTCGGTCACCTGCACCGGTCGGTTGCTCGGCGCGAGAACTTGAATGCGGACGGAAATGCGGCGGTTGGCGATCCAGAGACCTTCTTTGATGCCGTATAAATCCTGGATGCGCGCCGCAATCGTCGGCGGCGCGTCGAGGGAGTAGGCGACCTTCACGCTGCGGCCGCCCGGCAACTTAATCCGCTCGGGCGCATACTCTTCTATCCATGTCTGCTGCTGCCGCGAGAGCCATGATTTGACGACGGGTAAAACCGGGCGATCTTTGATTTCGCTGTAGCTCGTCGCGCCGTGGCAAATGTGCTCGAGCATGGCGGCCCGGTCCTTTTCTCCGATGGCGGGGAGTCCCAACTCCGGCATCCATTCGCGCAGTTTATTGACGCGCAGGATCCACTGCTCGACGGCTTCGTTCCAGTTTTGAAGCGTCAGACGACCGACCGCGATCTCACGCGCCAGAATCTTTGCCGCTTTCTCGGCCGGCGGATCGTCGGCGAGCGTCTCTTCCAGAACCAGATCGCGGAAGCGAGTTTCGTTGCGGGCGACGACGCGCTTCAATGCCGCGTCATATGCGACGGCGCGAACTTGCTTAAAATCATCCGGAAAAAGCTCGCGCAGCCACTCTTCCTTGACGGCCGTGGCGAGATTCAGCACCACGTTCAAGTTCCGCTCCCGGCCGCCGCCGCTTTCCACCTCGCGCACCTCGGAGACGACGAAGAGCGGCGCTTTCACGACGCTCTCGCGCGCCAACACGCCGCGCCGGCCGTGCACCAGTTCGCAGCGTTGCGAGCCGTCCAGCCGCTTTGCGACTTGGTCGGAAAAACCGACCAGAACGCAGCGCTGTACGGCGGCTATCACATCCTCCGTGACCGGCTTCTCACCGACGTCCAACCCCTCGTCCTTGGCGATGCGCAAGAACTGCTCGAACAGCGGTCCGACCTGACGCGCCGCCTGGGCGTTCACGCCCATGCGGCGACAGCGCTCGACGTGATACCCGTTGCGGTCGGCGTAGCGCCACGCGCGCATCAGCACGAAGAAATCCGACTCTGTCTCGGCGCCGAATTGCTCGTCGCGCGCGTCGTCAACCTGCTTTCCTTTTTGGCGCACGAGCAAATCCCGCCCTTGCGTCAGCGCGGCGATCAACGCGACCGGACGCACACAATCATATTCCTGGGCAGCGAGCAGCATGCGCGCGTAGCGCGGATGCACGGGAAACCCGAGCATGCGCCGTCCGAGCGCCGTGATCGCGCCCGTCACGCCGTCGACCGCTCCCAGGTCGGTGAGCAGGGTCTCGGCGCGCTCCAGCGCGCGCGCATCGGGAGCCTCCAGCCAGCGGAATGTCTTCACGTCGTTCACGCCGCCGGCCTTGAGCGTGAGGATGACTTCCGACAATTCCAGCCGCTGCACTTCCGGGATCTCCTGGAGCGGCCGCGCGCTCTGCTCATGCGCCGTCCATAAGCGCAAGCAATGTCCCGGCGCGGTGCGTCCCGCGCGGCCGGCGCGCTGGTCGGCGGCGGCGCGGCTGATTTTTTCTACCAGCAACGTGTTGATGCCGCGATACGGGTCATGGCGGGGAATACGCGCCAAACCGTTGTCGATCACCAGGCGCACGCCGTCGATCGTGAGCGAGGTTTCGGCGACGTTGGTCGCGACGACGACCTTACGCCTGTCGTAGCGCGCGATCGCCGCGTCCTGATCGCGCGGCGGCAACTCGCCGTGCAAGGGAAAGACGACGAACTGCGGGCCGAGCGCGTCGCGCGCGGCCTGGACGGCGCGCGCGATCTCGTACGCCCCGGGCATGAAAACAAGCGCGTCGCCTCGAGGATGCTCGCGCACCAGGCGTTGGAGCTCTCTGACGGCAAGCTCCCATACGGGCGCGTTACCGACGGGCTTGGCGAGATACTCGATGGCGACGGGATGGGCGCGTCCTTCCGAGGACAACAGCGCGCACGGCTGGAGATATTTCTCTATCGACGCGACGTCCAACGTCGCCGACATGACGACGATGATGAGATCGGGCCGGGTCGATTGCTGGATTTCGAGCGCGCGCGCCAGACTGATGTCACCGTAGAGATGCCGCTCGTGAAATTCGTCGAAGATGATCGCGCCGACGCCCTTCAATTCAGGATCGGCCAGCATCCGGCGCAGCAGCACACCTTCGGTCTCATAACAGATGCGCGTGGCGGCGGAGGTTACGTTCTCCAGCCGCATCTGATAGCCGACTTCGGCGCCGAGCTTCACGCCGCGCGACTCGGCGACCCATTTGGCGAGGAGTCGCGTGGGGAGGCGGCGTGGCTGCAAGACGGTCACCCGACCGTCGATCAAATTGACGAGCATCTGCGGCACCTGCGTCGATTTGCCCGAGCTGGTCGGCGCGGTTAGAACCAAACGCTTCTGCGTCGTCAGGGTTTCGAGTAACCGCTGCTCGATCTCGAATATGGGTAAGTCCGTCTTTCGCATCGCTCGCTGCCACCTTAACACATTCGAACACGGCTTTCGGCGCAGGCCACACTTTCACGTTTTCGCAATTGCGAAAACCTGGCAAGTATCAACGGCGCCGTCGGACTCGATCGGATAAGACTTATTCGGCGGAGTTTTATCGAGCGAAGAGGCGGGACCAGAAAGAAGTTTTCTTGGACCTCCCGCATGTCGGGCAGGAAGGCAAGGCGGAAGAAAATTCACATCCGCAGTACCGGCAGCGATAACTCTCCGTTGAATTCGCCCCCGTCTTGTTTCCCGGGCTCGTCGTGACGGTGAAGCTTCCCTTTCCGGAGGCGAGCGCCTGTTCCGCTATGCTTTTCACTTCCGGGGACGGTTCATCGAGCGAGCCGACAAAGTGTTTTGTCGTAACGGTCTCGGTCGAAGTCACGAGGCTCAGCGGCACCGCCCCGCTCGCGATCTCTCTGAGGGCGGTCTCCTTGTCGATTTTTTTCCGGCCGGACAAAGCGTCGAGGGCGCTCTGGAGCGCCTGAAACGCAAACGTGCCCGACTCTCCGTAGAGTCTCTTGCAGGCGCGAAGCAAAGCTTCATCCACGTCTTCACCCGGCTGGCGATCCGCCATTACCGCGCGAGCCAGCGAGGCCGTCTCGATCTTAAGCTCTTTTTGTTCCATGTTCGCGACTCCCTATCTTAGAATGCAGCCATGATCGCTAGGGCGCGAGTCCGTAAAGCCGCGCCGGATTGTGCTCGAGGATGTTGGTTTTGGCCGCGGCGGTGATATCGTCTCGCTCTTGCAGCTCGCGCGCGGCGAAGCGCTCGCGGTCGCCGTGGGGCATGTCGGTTCCCATGACGATCTGGTTTTCGCCCACCAGCTCCAAAACATGCGGCAAAAGCGAGTCTTCCAACTCTGCGCTGAAGTAGAGATTTCCCCGCTTGATATACTCCGTCGCCGGCAGCTGCTGCACCGGCTTCGTCTGCGGCAGGAACGCGGCCAGTTTTTTCCCCTGATGTTTGTAGCGGTGATCGAGCCGGTCGATCATGAAGGGCACCCACATGCAGCCGGCTTCCAAGAAAACCGTCGTGAGATTCGGGAATCGGTCGTAAACGCCCCCGCTGATCAGCGCGGCAAAGCCCATGAGCACGGGGAAATGGAAGGCCACTACGCCGGAAGGATAGATGTGATCGTAGAGGTTGTTGATCGACGGGCAGGCCCAGCCGACGTGGACCGCGAGCGGGAGTTTCTCCGCGCACACGGCTTCATAGAAGGGAAAAAATTTCTTGTCGTCCAATTGGCGGTCGCCGGCGGTTCCCAGGAGCATGACGGCCGCGGCGCCGAGCCGCTTGGCCTCGTGGACCTCGCGCACGGCCGATTCAACTTCGTCGAGATTCACCACCGCCGCCCATTTGAGCCGCTCGTGCTTCGACAAGCAGTCGCCGAGCCAGCGATTGTACGACGAGCAGAGCGCGGTCACGAACGCCGGGTTCGAACTCAGCGGATAGGCGAGGAACAGCGTCGGATAGATCACCTGGACCGCGATCTGCTCCTCGTCCATGATTTGGAGCCGCGCCTTCAAGTCGCTCAACTCCATGCAGCCGACGCTTTCAGGTTTTCCTTGGGAGTGAGCCGTGGGTTTTCCGCCGACGGACGTCGGCGTGCCCAAATTATTGCAGCCGCGCCCTACGCGCCGGGGAAACAACTGCTCGTCGATGTCCCAGTAAGCGAGCCCATCCACGCCTACGACGCGCGGGCGCTGGGCGCGAAAGATCGGATCCAGATAAGCGTCGGCGAAAGTCGCAGGGCTTTCCTCCAGATGACCGTCGGCATCGATATAGCGCATGGTTGACACCCCCGGGTTTTTTATACAACCCTCTCCCCGGGGCGTCAATTTGCGGTGGGGGGCCGGGGCTTATTTATGGATTTCCGCCGAGCTTACGACCGCCGTCGGGAACATTCTAAAACCTCCCCAGCCGAATTCGCCGACGGGCATCTTGCTGGTTTCGTCGTACAGATCGATGAGCATGAACTTGTCCGGATGGCCGGCGAGATAGTGGGAGAAGGTGTCGACAAAACGTTCCTGGCTTTGAAGATCGGCGCGGTAAAATCCCTCGCCGAGATAGAGCTTATGGGGCCGCCGCGAGGAGTCGAGCCTGACCCAGTACCGAGAACCGCCGGAACCCAAGGAGTCCAGCCACTTCTTATACTCGGCGACTTGAGCCGCCCGTCTGGTAAATTCATCGGCGAAGGCCTGTGATCCGAAGGGAATGCCGATGGTTAACGCGAAAAGAAAAGCGATGAGACTTTTCATAAAACCCCCTATTTTGAATAATTTCTCCAACTGCCGTCGCAAGATTCCTGCCAGCAGGGAAGGATCGAAAAGAGGCCGCTAGTCGACAGAGAAAAAAGGATAATTTGGGAAAACGAGGGATTTGGGGTCCACTTAACTTATGGCCGGGGCCCGGCGTTTTCCAAGATCTGCAGGTGGCCTCGAAATCGAGCAAGAATCGGGTGGAAATAGAAACTCACTTACCGTAATCTGTCATCATGACGGACTATGAGAGGATCGAAAACGTTATTCGTCATCTGAAACAGCATTATGTCGAGCAGCCCAACCTCAGGACCCTGGCTGGGATCGCGCAGGTGAGTGAATTTCATTTTCACCGGCTTTTCTCGCGCTGGGCCGGCGTCACGCCGAAAGCGTTGGTCAAATTTCTGACCGCGAAGCACGCCAAGGCACTGCTCAGGGAATCTCAGAGCGTGCTCGACGCTTCGCTCGACTCGGGCCTCTCGGGACCCGGCCGCCTGCACGA
>DASXUF010000168.1 GCA_036504975.1 Candidatus Binatia bacterium
GCCGAATCGTAGTCGGACCCATACGGGATCGCGCGCGCCCCGTAACGGCGCACCGAAGCTACCTTGATGAGCGGCGCGTGAACCGGCATCACGATCGTGGAAGGAATCCCCAGCCGCTGGCTATGAAAAGCCAGCGCCATGCCGTGGTTGCCCGCGCTCGCCGCGATCACGCCGCGTTTCGTTTCCTCCGGCGTCAATGCGAGCAGCCGGTTCAAAGCGCCCCGCTCTTTGAACGAGCCCGTGATCTGCAGATTATCTAGCTTGAACATGACCCGATTGGCCGTCATCCGGCTGATCGTTTCCGAATAGGCGCACGGCGACGAATAGATCTGGTCTTGGATTCTCTCGCGCGCCGCCACCACGTCCTTGAGGGTAATCATCTAGGCTCTCCTCACCCGAACGGCATCATGTCATTTTTGCGGCGCCACGCGAATCCGGGCGTCGGCGATGGCGCAGCCTTTGCCCGGCGGAAGGGCGAAGAGCGGGTTCAAATCGAGCTCGCCGATCTCCGGGACCTCTTCGACCAGGCGCGAGACGCGGAGCAGCACGTTTTGAATCGCCTCCACGTCGCCCGGCGGATGGCCGCGATAGCCTTCGAGCAGGCGATAGCCGCGGATCTCGCGCACCATCTCGGCGGCGTCGCGGTCGGTGAGCGGCGTGATGCGAAAACGCACGTCGCCCAGAATTTCGACGTGGATGCCGCCGAGACCGAAAGCGATCAGCGGTCCGAACAGCGGGTCGGAGGCAACGCCGACCATAACCTCAACGCCGTCGCGAATCATCGGCTGCACCGTGACGCCGTCCATGGCGTCGAGCTTGCCTTCTTGAGCAAGGCGGGAGCGAATCTCTTCGAAGGCCCCGCGCACGAAATTTTCATCCGAAATATTCAGCCGCACGCCGCCGATCTCGGTCTTGTGTACGATCGAGCGCGAGGCCAGCTTGACGGCGACCGGAAATCCGATCGCGCGCGCGCGCCGGACGGCTTCATCCGCGGTTTTTGCGGTGCCGCCCGGCGGCAGCGCCAGTCCCATCGTCTCCAGGACCGCGCGCGTCTCGTCCGCCGAGAGCCATCCTGCGCCACGCTCGTCCAGCGCCTTCGCGCAAATCTCCCGGGCTTTCGCCGGAGCGATATCGTCGAAGTCCGGGATAACGCCGGCCGGAGCGGCGCGCCATTCTGAATAGGCGGAGATTTTCCCGAGCGCCCGTCCGGCCGATTCGGGAAACGCATAAACCGGAATCGTCTCGCCGCACGCCGGCAGCGAACCGGCATGGCCTCCCTCCGCCATGACGCAGACGAGCACCGGTTTTTTCTTTTCCCCCGCCGCCCGCGCCGCCGCCACGCCTTCGCCGATGGCGCGCGCCACGTCCCCGGCCGTCGACACGCCGACGGAAATGAAAATGACGATCGCGCTGTCCACCTCGGCGGCGCCGAGAACCGTTTCCACCGCGCGGCGGAATTGATCGGGAGTCGCGGACGCGATCATGTCCACGGGATTGGTCACGCTGGCAGAAGCGGGAAGAAAGGACGCGAGACGAGACCGGGTGGAGTCCGCGAGCTGCGGCACGGAGAGGCCGCCGGCCTCGCACGCGTCGGCGCACAAAATTCCCGGGCCGCCGGCGTTCGTGACGATCGCGACGCGCCGGCCGCGCGGCAGCGGCTGGCCGCCGAGCGCGGCCGCGAGATCGAACATCTCGTCCAGCGTCTCGGCCCGGATCACGCCGGTTTGGCGAAAGAGCGCGTCCACGGCGACGTCGCTCGCGGCGAGAGCGGCGGTGTGGGAGCCGGCGGCGCGCGTGCCGGCAGCCGTCCGACCCGCCTTGATCGCGATGACCGGCTTCGACCGGCTGACGCGCCGCGCGATGCGCGCGAAGCGCCGCGGGTTGCCGAACGATTCGAGGAGCAAGCTTGGCCAAAATCCCGATGGTCGCCGCGCTCGCCAGGAAGGCGATAAAGACGGCGAAGATAAATCGCTTCACCGCCACGTGAAGTCCTCCGAGTGGATGCGCGATGCGGAAACTCCGCCTTGACGCAGCTCGCGGCGCGCCGCTGCGGTGAACGGCGGCGGGCCGCAGAGGTAAACCTCGCGCGCGGAGAAATCGGGGCAACGGGCGGCGATGAAGGCCGAGCCGAGCGGCCCTTCGCGATAGAAAAAATGATTCCAGATTTTGAAGCCCGAAATTTTCGACGCGATCTCCTCCAGCTCGGACAAGAAGTGCGCCCGCGTCTCGTCCTGGACGCAATAAATCAGATCGACATCGACGATCTCGCCGGCGCTGAGAGCGCGGGCGCGGCTGAGAAACGGCGCCAAGCCGATTCCGCCGGCGATCCATAACTCGCGCGGGTTCGTTCGTCTCGCGGAGAAAAAATCGCCGTACGGCCCCTCGACGAGAGCCCGGCTGCCGGCGGCGACGGTTTGCAGCGCGCGCGTAGCGTCGCCCGCGTCTTTGATCGCGATGCGGAGCGCGCGCTCGCCCGGCGCCGAGGACAAGGTATACGGGTGCTCCTCGCCGCGCCCGGAGGCGAGGCCGGGATCGAGCGGCGTCAGATAAACAAACTGCCCGGCGCGATAGCGGAGCAACTCGCCTTCGGATGCGAGCGTCAGCTCGACGACGCCGCGCGAAACCGGCCGGACATCGGCGACCGTGTAAGGACGGCGGGCGAGACGCGGCGCGAGAAGTTTCCGATAGACGAATGCGGCGAGCGCTAGACCGCCGTAGCCGAGCCAGACCGCTTGACCCCAACTTCCCCGGCTCAAGGGCAGAGCATGCGTTACGCCCAGGACGAGCGCGAGACCGGAGAACGCGTGCAGAGCTTTCCAGCGTTGATACTCGGGCTGGCCGAAGAACCAGAACGTCGGCGCCAAAAAAACCGCCATGGCGGCGAACGCGAGCCAGCCGGCCCACACGTCCCACGCGGCGGCTTCGGGAAACAAAACCGCGCCGGCGGCGTGGACGGACGCGCGCGCCGCCGCGAACGCCAGGAGCAACGGGTGCGCCATCACGAGAACGAACGAAGCGGCGCCAAGAACGTGGTGGATCTTCCAAAGTTGCGTGAGGCCGCCGAACCAAACGTCGAAGCCGGGAATGCGCACGCTGATGAGCCCGGCGAGAAGAAAAAACGACAGCCCGAGAATACCGGCGGCGCGGCCGAGAAACGTGAGCGCGTCGGGAATATTTTCCGGCTTGTCCAAAAGAAGCGCGAGCGGCAAAAAACCGGCGAGGGCCAAAATAAGATGGCCGGGTTTCAAATTCGAAATCATTCGATGTCCGCGATCTTGCGCACCCCGTCGCCCCAGTCTTCGACCTTGAAGTCGGCGAAGGGCAGCACGATGCGGTCCCTCTCCTCGATCGAGATCATTTTCCCGCGGTGCTCCAGCAGGAACGAGATCTTGAGAATCAGATTATCGCCCTCGACGCCCAGCAGCGAGACCTTTTCCTCGAAAAACGAATATTCCTTTTTGCCGAGGACTTCCTTGACCCGCTGACGGTCGAGCACCTCTTTCTCCGCTAAAAAGCCCGGCATGACGTTCTCCTTTCCGGTTTCATCGATTCTTTTGCGGCTCAAGCTTTTTCGCGCTGCGCTCTCTGCGCGACCAGCTCGCGGGTGAAATCCATCTGGATCCGCTGGATCTCCAAAAGTTTCTGCCACTGGTGCTTGAGCAGCACGTCCAACTTTTCATTCAGGTGGCGGATCTCCAGCTCGGCTTTGAGGTCCACCTGGTAATCTTTCTCCGACCGGAGCCGGTCTCTCGCCTCCAGCCGCTTTTGGCTCATCATGATGACCGGCGCCTGAACGGCCGCCAGGCACGAGAGAATCAGATTGAGCAGTATAAACGGGTAGGGGTCGAAAGGCTGGAGGAGAAGGGCTCGGCTGTTGAAGGCGATCCAGACCGACAAAGCCAGGAAAAAAATGCCGATGAAAGTCCAGCTTCCGCCGAAAGAGGCGACCTGGTCGGCCGTGCGTTGACCGAACGTCACGCCCCTTTCGAAGGCGAGATTGATATTCTCCGTCAACGTCTGCTGCTCCTTCAGGCTGGCGATGACCTCCCGTTCGAGCTGCGTCAGCTCGCCCACTTCTTCCTCAAGCGCATCCTCGATGTATTCCGAGCGCAAACGATCGAGACAATCGACGCAGATCATGCGGCCGGATGTCCAGGCCGGGTCCCGCTTCTTGATGGTCTCGATGAGCGCGGGCCGAATGACCTCGCCGGGAATCAGAAGCTCGAACGGCAGAGCTTTCTTGCAATGGAAACAACTTGCTTCTACGTCGCGCGGCATACGTCCTCCTTCCATCGGCTTCAACCCAAAAACTCGAGCCGCCGGCCTTTGCGGCGATAATATTTTTTCGCCTCCTCGAATCCGAGGAGAAGCAACGTTCCGTGAAACGCGAACAGGTACACGTGCCAGGGCACGGGGGCGAAAAAGTAAAGCCGCGACAACGGCGTGTAAAAAAACAAATAGCAGAGCAGAAGCTCGAAGAGGATGCCGAGGTCGATCAGGGGATTGGAGACGAGGTTCAAGACGA